>CASEIC010000018.1 GCA_949288045.1 uncultured Mycoplasma sp.
ATCAATAATAACAAATCAAGAGTTAGAAAAATACTTTAAATTAATTGAAAGTAATGAAACTCATCAAATATTCAATTTATGATAAATGGTAAAATTAATTAATCAAGGAAATTATTGGTAATGAAATTGGTAACTTTATAATTATTATGAAAGATTTTATTTGATTATTTCTTAGATAATGGTATTTTTAAATCAAGGCTATTATTCATTATATTTATAACCCTCAAAATAATATGATTGTTCAATTGCTTTTTTAATTATTGAAAAATTATTAACATCATCAGTTAAGTTGCTTTTTATTAATGTTAATAATTCCAAATTATTTATAGATGATCTTTGCATTGCTTGCATATATACTTCTCTATCAATGTTTGCTCAATTAACAATAAGACTTAAATTCTTTTTTAACATTAAATCTAATCAAATTCTCATACTTCTACCATTACCTTCTAAAAATGGATGAGCTATATTCATTTCGATATATTTATTAATAATATTTTCTAAAGAATCTTCAGGCATTTTTTCAATAATTTTTAGCATACTTTCTAAATACATATGATTTGCAAATTTAAATCCATTTTTTGAAATATTTACATTTCTAATTTTTCCAGAAAAATCATATAAATCTTTAAATAAATAGTTATGTATTTCAACTAATCCTTTTAAGGTTCCTACTTCAACATTGTTAATTTTATTTGAACTAAAAAGTTCAAAAGCTCTTTCTATACTTTGTTTTTCTAAATCTTTCTTTTGATTCATAAATATATTTTATTTTGAAATTAAATACTTATTGTTGATTTTTATTTTTTCTTTTTCTTTTTTTATCAATTTTTGGTTGTATCTTAACTGCTCAAACAATAGATATTGTAACAATTAAAACAATTCCTATAAACACTCACAACAACCACCCTAATCCAAATGCTAATCTCATTTGCTCATTGGACATTATCTCTTCGTAAGAGTGTTTAAATAATTCAAATCAATTATAACCATTAATCATCATTTTGTCGCCTTAATTTACTTTCCTTGTACCCTCATTTTACAAAAAAAAAAAAACGATGAATTTTGTTAGACTTTTTGCCTTTCTTTATAATTTATTTATGAAAAATAAATACATTTATTTATGTGGTCCAACTGTTTATAACAAAGTTCATATTGGTAATATGAGACCAATAGTTACTTTTGATTTAATTCTAAGAGGACTTAAATCATTGGATAAAAACATTAAATTTATTCACAATATAACTGATATAGATGACAAAATAATTGCTCAAGCTCAAAAAGAAGGAATAGATGAAGAAAAGATATCATCTAAATATTTTGAATTCTATAAACAAATGCTTAAAGAATTTAATATTCAAACTATTGATATAATGCCAAAAGTTTCTGAAAAAATTAAGCTAATAGAAACTTTTATTAATGATTTAAAAAAGAAAGATTATGTATATGAATCAAATGGTTCATATTATTTTAAAACATCTAAATTAAAAGAATATGGTGAGGTATCAAAAAATGATTTAGATAATCTTAAATCAGAAGATGATAATAAAGACAAAGAAAATGCTTTTGACTTTGCTTTGTGAAAAAATAAGTCAGAAGGCAAAACTTGAAAAACCTCATTAGGTCAAGGAAGACCGGGATGACACACAGAATGTGCTGCTTTTATATATGAAAATACAAAAGAAAATTCTTTATTAATTCATGGTGGCGGTATTGATCTTAAATTTCCACACCACGAAAATGAAAATGCTCAATTCAGAGCACTAACAAATAATCCAATAACACAAGAATGATTACACGTAGGAATCATTAATTACAAAAATCAGAAAATGTCTAAATCACTAGGAAATATATTATTAGCTGATGAGTTTTTAAATAAATATAATAAAGTAACAAATGCAGCTGATTTATTTAGATTATTAATACTTTCTTCATCAATTAAATCAACAATAGAATTAAATGATGAATTAATGGAATCATTAATCAAAAAAAATAATCAAATTAAAAAAATTATTAATCACCTTTTATTAAATGAAGTATCTATTAAAAAACAAGAAATAGATAATGAAATAATTAATGATTTATCAAAAGCTAAATTCTCAAATATTTATAAATATTTAAATGAATTAATTAAAGAATTTAATTCTAAAAAAGATAATGATTTTGCAATTAAAATCTTTAATTTAATTTCATTTTTAGGATTTAATATTTCAAATCAAAAAATTGATAAAAAATTTATAAAAGCACACAAAGAATGAAAAGAAGAACTAAATAATAAAAATTATGAAAAAGCCGATAAATTAAGAGAAATTTTAATTAAAGAAGACTTAATTTAGTAGTTTTACACTAGTTTTTTTTATCAACTTTTACTAGTTTTTTTTATCAACTTTTACTAGTTTTTTTTATCAACTTTTTAATTTTATGTTATTATATAACATAGCTATGAGCAAAAAAATAGAACGTTTAATATCATCAATCATAGAAAGAGATTTAAAGCTTTTTGGAGCAATTTTAATAGAAGGGCCAAAATGATGTGGTAAAACATACTTGGGACTAGCTTTTTCAAAAAGTCAATATTATATTCAAGAAAATTTAGAAGATAATTTAAAGTTAATGAATTTGGAGTGGAAAAATAACCCTATTTTTACAGGAGATTATCCAAGATTAATTGATGAGTGACAAGAAATTCCAAAAATTTGAGACAAAATAAGATTTATCATCGATATGAATTTAAATAAATCCGGCCAATTTATATTGACTAGTTCCTCAAATGTTGATTGAACAAAAATAAGACATACTGGAGCAGGGAGAATTTCACAAATAAAAATTTCTACTTTAACTTTTTATGAAATATTAAAAAATAAAGTTGATAATTTTATTTCGTTATTTGATTTATTTGAAAATATTAATAATTTTAAAGAATTGCACACAGAATATGGAATTGAGTGAATAACAAAGAATCTCTTAATCGGTGGTTGGCCTGTTCCACAGTCAAATTCAGTAGAAGATACTATTTATGTAGAACAACATATAAAGTCATTATTAAATATAAAAAAGATACCAAATTTGAATTTTAACAAGAATGTTTTTTTAAATTTTTTAAAATCAATTGCTAGATTAAATGGAAGTCAATTAAATCATCAAACTGTTTTAAAAGATTTGAAAAACCAGGTTTCATTAAACACATTAAAAAAATATATTGAATTAATTGAATCCAATTATTATATTGACTATTTAGATTCTTGAAATTTAAATGTTAGATCAAAAACGGCAATAAGATCAAAACCAAAAATGTATTTGTGCGATCCTTCTATTTGCTTAAATCTTTTAGGAATAAAAAGTGTTAAGCAACTTTTTTTAGATCTTAGACTACTTGGTATTTGTTTTGAAAATCAAGTTATAAAAGATCTAAAAGTATATGCTCAAAATATAGGCGCTAATTTATTTTATTTTAGAAATCAAAACGGATTTGAGATTGATGCAATTTTGCAATTAAATGATGGTAGATGAGCTCCAATAGAAATTAAATTAAATGTTGACGACGATAATGCAAATCTTTATGCAAAAAAATTATTATCTATCAATGAAAAAATAAAAACAAATTATGGAATTAATAAAGAACCTTCTTTTTATATGATAATTACTGCTACAAAATTTTCTTACAAAAGAGATGATGATGTTTTAATAGTTCCTTTTACATTATTAAAACCATAAACTTATTATTGGAGAAAGAATGAATAAAGGTATTGTTAAATTTTACAACCAACATGGAGAAGGTGTTGTGTTCATAGATAAAAAACCATTTTATGTTTATGGTGCAATTTTAGGTGAAGAAATAGAATTTGAAATTATTAATGAACTTAAAACATATGGAATTGGAAAATTGATTAATGTTTTAAAAAGCTCACTAAATAGAGTTGAACACAATATTAAAAATCCTGAATTAATTGGTGGTTATGATCTTATTCATATGAATGAAGAAGAACAAAAGAAATTTAAACTTAATAGAGTGATAAACGATTTTAAACAAATAGCAAAATTTGAACTGAAAAATGTTGAATGATTTAGTGGAAATAAGAAAATCAAATACAGAAATAAAATTACATTGCATGATGGGTGTTTTTATCAAAAAAATACAAATATTCCAATTGATATTGATGATTTTCTTTTATCAGATATTAAATGAGATAAAAGTTTAAAAGGAGACATTATTTATCGTCAATTAGATACATTAATTTATGGAACCAAAAAAGAAAAAAAATATACAACCGATACTTTGTTAGGATTTAAATTTAGAGTTGGTTTAAATTCTTTTTATCAAGTAAATAAAGAAGTTACAGAATTTGCATATGATTATATAAACAATAATATTGACAAAGATTCTAGTGTGCTTGATTTATATTGTGGAATTGGAACAATAGGAATTATTCTTTCAAAGAATTCTAAATATGTTTTAGGAATTGAAATAAACAAAGATTCATATAATGATGCTTTATACAACAAAGAACTCAATAATATTAAAAATATTGAATTTAAAAATTTGGATGTTGAAAAATTTATAAAAACAAATACAAAACATTTTGAAAATGTAATATTGGACCCGCCTCGCGAAGGTGTTGGTAAAAAAACAATTGAAATAATAAAAAATGAAATTAAACCAGAAAAAATAATTTATATGTCTTGTAATCCTGCAACACAAGCTTCAGATTTTAATTATTTAAAAAGTGATTACGAACTTAAAAAAATAGTTGTAATGGATATGTTTCCTCAAACATATCATATAGAAACAATTATTGTTTTAAGCAAAAGATAATTTTTATTTTTTATCGTGAAGGTTTTGATTAATTATAAAGTCCAAAAATTCTTTTGTTTTGTTTATTAAATAAAAAGGAATTATCAACAAATTATTTTCGAATTTTAAATAGTTAAATGAATATTGAATTGCAATTGAAACATCATTGTGTTTAATATAATTTTTCATTGCATTATTTGCTTTTAATAATGAACCTTTAATGTTAATTGGGATTAGTAATTCTCTATATTCAAGCAATATATCCAATTCAAAATTTCCTTTTGAATAATAAACCATATTTTTTCTTTTAAATAAGTATGAAAGCTGTGAATATACGAAGATTTCAAAAAAGACATTTTTATTTGGATATTCTTTGTTTAAAAAGATTTGCTCATTTGTGATTGATAAAAGTCTTTTAGCAATACCAACATCATTCAAAAGAAGTCTATATCCCTTTTTTTCAACGTTATTTTTTAATGGAATTTTATTATTTGGATTTTTTACTTGATCAAGCTTATAAATTAGCATTGATTTCACCAATCATTTAATAACATCAAAATATTCTCTACTACGGACATTTTGTCCTAATTGTGTGAAGATAAATTTTTTTAATTTGTTATTTAGTTGACTGGGAATACTATCTCAAATTTGTAATATTCATTTTGGTTTAATATCTTGTGAATTTATTGTGAAATCATATTTAACATCTTTAATTAAATTATCAATTGAAGCATCTACTTTATTTAAATTTTTTGAACTTTTATATGTAAGTACATTTAATGGGTACCCACCACAAGCTAAATAGTTTAAAAGTATATTGTTAAGTTGATTGTGAATGATTTTATCTATATTATTATCAAAACTAATTTTTGAATATTCTAAATAAAGGTTGTGGTTAATAAAATTTAAAAACATATCAAAAGATAAGGGTTTCATATTTATTATTTGAACTTTATCTTTAAAAATATCTATGTTTTCATTTAAAAAAACACCAGGATTAGAAGAAGTAATAATTAAGTAGAAAGGTGGTATTTTTTCATGAATATATTTCATCAAATCTAGTATATTTGGACTATTTTGAATTTCTTCAACAATAAAAAGAGTTTCATTAGGATTAAATTCAAAAAAACCAAATAAATTAGCAGTTTTGTTAAGTAGTTCTTCATAAGGAATGTCTTTTGAAAAAAGTTCATTAATTTCTTTCATTTCTTCAAGGTTTATGTAAATGACTTGTTTAAATTCTTTCTCTCCAAAATGTTTAACTAGCCATGTTTTTCCAACAAATCTAGGACCTATCAAAACCAATGGCCTTCCTTTTCTAGATTCCTTTCATTTTAAGAATAAATCATATTCATTTTTGCGCATAAATATCACTAAAATTATATAAAAATGTGTATTTTTAGTTTTAAAAAATAAAATTTTGTGATAAATTACACATTTTTTAAGATTTTTTAAATCCAAAAAACACAAAAAACCATTATTTTGTTCAATAAATTGATTATTGATTACATTCTAAATCTTATAATAATTTAAATCTTTGATTTAAATACAAGAGAGAGGGAAATGAAAAAATTATTTAAAGAGGTTTGAAAATCATTTTCAAAATCAAAAGTAATGTTAGCCGGGCTAATCATTTTAATTTTTCTTACTTCAGGTATTATTACATTAATTTTTGATGTTGTTAACTCTTATAAAACTCAATATGACACATATAAACAAAAATCTGTTTTACATGATGTTACTATGAATACAAATTTAAAGTTGTATGGAGATGCTCCACAGACTTTTTATAAAAAACAAGAGAATTCAAGTTCTAAAATTAAATACAAAAACATTGATAATTTAGCACCTAATCAATGAATATATCAAGAAAATCCTTCAAATCATATTGATTTTATTCAAATCAATACAGATATGGAATATATTAAATTAAATTCAGTTGTTCCATCGCTTGCTGATTCTGTTTATGTAAGGACACAAGATTTATCTAATTTAATCAATATGAATTTTAGTGCTGGGTTAATTTCAGATACAAGTGGAAAAAATAATGTTTCTTTAACTTTGGAATCATCGGGAAATAACAATATTGATATTTTTAATTCTTCTGGTTCAAATGAAGACCAAGTTTTAACACACATTCCATGTATTTATGACACATATGATTCAAATACTAAAACATGAACAGCTTCAATGGATGCCAAAAAAGTTTATTATGAAACCGGAATTTTTACAAAAACCCCGAGATTTGATGTAATTTTAATTGACAAATTAACAACAAAAGCATATTGAAAAAGACAATTAGAAGCAAATAAAAATTCATCAGAGTATCAAAGATATAATTCAGATAAAAATTCATTCTATGAAATTAGTGAAAATGATGTAAGAACAATGTTTGGTTTTGATTCAAATAATAATCAAACATTAGACAAATGAATTTTAGAAGGAGAAACCCCTTCATCAACTGGATGACAACCATCTGCAAAGAATTTCTTTAATCAATCATCAGTTCCAAATATTAAAGAAAATTTTGAATTATTATCCCCAATAACCATTGAGGCTCAAACCTCAATGTCACTAACATCAATAGAGATTCCTTCGAATTGATTTGTTTTTTCACAATATAACTATATTTTTACAAAACATATTTTAAATCTTGATGGTATTGAAAATAAAAATGTAAATTCACAAGTTTGATCTGGCTATTACTATGATTATCTTGAAAATTTAAGAAAAACAAATATTGAAGAATTTAACAATTTTTCTCAAGTTTCATATTGAACAAAAGATGTTTATATTAGAAATGTTGATGCTAATGGTAATGAGGTTAAAAATTCTAATTTTAATGAAGAAGGAAATGTTATTGAACAATCTACAAGTATTGAATTTGACAATTTAGTATTAACAGTAGAAGATTTAAATAGGGATTTAGTAAATGCTAATGGTTCTATAAAATCAATAGCTTCTATAGAAGGTATAAATGCTAATGAAGAAAATGCAACACTATTGAGTACTGATAATACAGCTTCAAATGAAGAAAAAATTAGATCAGAAGCAGAAAGCTATAAATATAGAAATCTATATCAACAATTTCAATCAATAGCAAATAAAATCGGAATAAGAGAAACATTAACAGCAAATTCAAATGAAAACGGAGTAACTAATGTTTATCAATTTATAAATCTGGGTAATGAAAATAATGAAATTGATTGAAATGGAATTAAAATCAAACAAGAAGTTGGTAAATTAAGTGAAACCACTTTATCAAATCCAATTTTTAGTTTACCTTCAAATATTGATGCTAAAGCTAATAAAGTTCCATTATCATATGTTCCACAAATTGTAGAACAATTGTTAACAGGATTATCGCCAAATAGAAATTATATTAATCCAATGATTTCTTTCAATTCATTTTCATATGTTGATGCTTTAGGAAATCAATTGTCAGCAGAAAGTTCAAAAATAATTTGAATGACTATAAATGGACAAAAAGATACTTCAAATGTTTATGGGATAACAGCTATTAGAAATAAACAAACAGGATCAAAACAGTACTTTATTTTAAAAACTGATATTACAACAGCAAATTCAGTTTGAACTGTTGTTGACACATTTAATACATATGATAGTCTTAATAACTATATTACAAGCAACAACTTAAATTTTGCTCCATTTGATGTTTATGGAAATGACCTGAAAATAGTGTCAGATAACGGGTGAGCAAGACAAGATACAACATATTCAGATAAGTATTCAATTCCATTCCAATATTTCCTTCCCAACTCTGATTTAATTGAAGATTTTAATAATGCTCAACAAAATCCAGATAGTGGTTTACATGGAATGGAGATGTTTAGAGATAGTTTGATTAAATATTTAACACTTTCTATTAGACCTTTAATTCCAGCTTCACTTTGAGCAATTTTAATGGATGGTGTAAACACAGCATTTTCTGATTATGGTTTTGGTGATGGATTAACACCTCCAGCAGCATTAACAACAGCTTCAATTGTAAGAATTTGTTTAGGAGTATTTAGAGATTCTATAAGAAATTCAAATGAAGCTTTTATGAATCCATTATTATCAAATATTTTTGATGGAATTAAAAGAGCAATAAATCCTGATGGAAACACTTCAATAGAAGACCAAAAAATAGCACTAAAAAATGAAATAAAAGGAATTCAACATATTCTTTCATTAACAATCGGATTACAAATGGATTTAGGTTCATTTATTGATATGATTATTGATCCATCAATGTTGCTAGATGGAATTAAACAATTATTAGGTTCAATTAATTTAGATAAAGCAGTTATTGAAATTTGAAATACCTTCTACGGTGAAAATATGGAAAAAGAAAAAGCAAATAAAACACTTGGTATGGGTGATTTTATGCCCGCTTTATATGGAAATATTTATAGTACTACTCTTTTAAAAAATGGATTGAAAAAAGTTTTACAAGCAACAACAATTGGTCAAACTCCTGCTAAAGACATTATTGATCAAGTTCTACCTCCTGAAATGGAATCATTAAAACCTGTTATTAATTTAGTTATTGGAAATAAAAAAGTTTATGAGTTAATTGATATGGTTGTTCTTGAAGATCCACAAACCGGTGCCACAACATTAAGAGAAAAAAGTTTTATAGATACTTTTATTTTGGATGGTAAAGAATTAGAAACAAATACACTATATACAAATGATATATTGAGTTTAATATCAATAAAAGCATTAGGAATTCTTGATCTAAATTTAGGATCGTTAGGAATTGTAGGACCAGAAGATAAAGTATTATTGCAATATGATCCTACATTGTTAAATCCATTAGAATTGGATATGGATTTATTATGATATTTAAATAATTATGTATTTAAAACAACAACAAATACATCAAGATCTTCTGATTCATTAACAATATTTGGTGTAGATCCTGCTTATTTCTTACATTATGCTGCAACATCATTTACAGAAATTAAAGATGATTATAATCAAGTAACAATGAATGAAAATGCAGGAAAAATTGCTATTGTTAATGAAGCTTTCTTGGATCAAAATAAAAAATCTATTTATCATTCTTCTTCTCTTGAAAAAGATTTAAATGATATTTCAAAAATAGATGATAAATATAAAATTAATGTATCGGGTGTTGAATATGTAATCATTGGAACAGATTTAACTGTAGATTATATGTATCCAGTTATAAATTCAGAAAACATAACAGTTAATACAAAGACACAAGCACTTGTTTATGTAAATCAATATGGATATGACAGAATTAAAAGATCAAATGCGGCTGCTCCAACAGAAAAATACTTTTTAATGACTACAAAAAATGGTCAATCACCAAAAGACCTCCAAACTGCATTGAATAATTTGGTTTATTTAACAGCAACTGGTAACAATTTTGATGGAAGAAATGTTAATGATGATTCAAATACATATAAATTAGCTTATTTAGCCACAGAATCTTCATTATTGAATCCAGAAAGAGCAATGAGATTAACAATAATTGATGAATTGATTAGTAATCTTGAAAATGTACAACTAATTATAGGAATAATGTTATTCGTAATCTTAGCTCTTGTAATCATGTTCGTTGTTAGAAGATATATTGGATCAAGAGCAAAAGTTTTAGGTATTTTAAAAGCACAAGGATACTCTTCATGACAAATTGCTGGATCTATTTGTTTATTCCCTCTATTTGTTTCATTAATTGGTGCAACACTTGGATATGTAGCAGGTTTAACAGCACAATTTGGTATGTTCCAATTATTTTCAATCTTTTGAACAATACCTGTTGTAACTATCCCATTTAACTGATTAACATTTTTATTAACATTAATTGTTCCAATTGTTTTATTATGTGGTTTAACAGTAGCAACAACTTTCTATTTCTTACATAAAAATAAAGCTATTGCAATGATGAACGGATCGATGGAAGTTAATAATTCTACATTTGCAAATCAAGTTAAAAAATTAAATGCTAAAACATCTGTAAAAAACAAGTTTTCAATCGCTTTAGCTCTTGGTTCAATTGGGAAATTGATTGCTTTATTTATTTCAGCTTTATTTACAGCTGGTGTTACATTATTCTTTGTTGTTCAATTTGGTTCATTCAATAAATCTATAAGTAAATCATATGCTAATAAAGATTATAAATATTTAATTACCTATACAACTCCAACATTTGAAGGTGGAGAATTAACAACATATTATATTAAACCAGGAGGAGCAAACAATGTTGATGTAATGAATACATTGTATGTTCCGGTTGGAGATTCTGCTGAAGGATATGTATATTTTGCTGATTATTTTAAACCAGGATATAGTGACATCATTAATAAAGATAATCTAAACGGAAATATTGATCCATCAGATACAACCACGCCTCATATTTTTACAAAATCATCAGTTGATATTACTGTTGAAGCTGGTGGATTAAGTATTAATGTTTGAAAAAACCTATATAATGCCGTTCCTGAATCTCAAAGAGCATCAATTATTAAATCATCTGATAAAGCAGCAAGATGACTAGAATGAACTCAAGAAGGAAAACAATTTGAATACAAAGGTAAAACATATATTACAAGATTTGTTAACTTTAATGAATCAAATGAATATTTATCACTATGGGATAGTGAACAAAATGATTTTGTGAAAGTTGTAAATCAATCTTCAAATGATTTAGAAAATATCAAAATAAGTTATTTCAATTATGAACCAAATGAAGAAAAACCAGAAAATGCAAAATTCCAAAATAGAATTGCAAAAGATGATAATCAATACTTTGATTCATATTTACTAATAGATGGAAAAGAAGATACAATGGCTTCAAGAGCTTTATATAGAAACTTTTTAGTACAAGGATATGATTTAATGTTTAATTATGATAAAAACGATAAATCTCATGGATCACTATTGAGCGAAGAATTAAGAAGTACAATGCCAGAATATCATCTTGATTTCTTTATTTCACCAGGTGCTGTTATTATGTCATATGATGAACAAAATAATTCAAATGATGAAACATTTACTTATATTGATGCAATTAATAAAGATAATCAAAATATGCAACCAAGAATAATGGGATATAACCCAAATTCGAATTACATTAAAGTAGTTGATTCATCAGGAAATAATTTAATCGAAAAAGCAGAACAATTTAATGAAGATGGAATATATCCGTTAATTGTTAACAAAGTAGTAAGAGAAAAGTATGGAATTAAAGAGGGAAATATTATTACATTCGAAGTAGAAAATCTATATACAAGATATCAAGATAAATTTAAATCACACTTAAATACATTTAATCCTGGATTGTTTAATATAGATAATAATGAGTTTAAGTTTAAAGTAATTGGTATTAGCGACACTTATATAAATGAAGAATGAATAACATCTCAAAATGTAGCTAATAAGGTTTTAGGTTTAAATGAAAATTCATATAATGGAACAATTTCAAATGCCAAATCTCCTGCTCCAATTGCTGATTCATTACCATTATATTCATATAATGGTTATTGGTCTGCTGATAATAAGATTTTTACAACAAATAATGTTAATGAATTAAGTGATTCAGAAGTACAAAAATTAATAAATAGTTATCGTGAAATTTTTTATGATGTTAAAGACAATGAAGCAAATCCAATAAATAAATCAATTATGGCAAATTGACTTAGAACATTGCTTCCTAATTATTCAAATGATCAAATAAATAATTTAATAAAACAATTTACATCATTAGATGACTTAAATTTAACATATTCATCTAGTGGAGCAAATTTTGATACAGCTTCTAAAGCAAACAACGCAATTAAAAAGTTTGCTGAAATTTATACAGATAATGCATTATATGGATTATTAGATAATGCAGTTGCTAATGGGGTTGAAAAAGAATATATAATAAATGCTTCATCAACTATAAATGATGGTATGACAATTGTTCTTGTTATTGCTTTCTCAATTTCTCTAACAATACTAGTTATGATTACATCGATGATTATTAATGAAAATGAAAGAAACATAGCTATTTTTGGAATATTAGGATATACAAATAAAGAAAAAATAAGAATGTTCTTCTCAATTTATGTTCCAATTGTTTTTGTATCAATCCTTGTTTCAGTATTAATTGTATGAGCAGTTATACCTGCATTCTTGTCAACAATATTAGCTACATCATCAATTTTATTACCAATTAGTCTATCATTTGTAGATGTATTAATTGCAGCAGGTATATTAACATTTATATTTGCAGTAACATGTATGATTGCTTGATTTGTTCAAGGAAGAATTAAACCAATTATGTTGTTGAAAGGAGTGTAAAAATGAATAAAACAAGGGAGTTTTTTGTAAAGAAAAAAAGAAGAAAAGATTTGAGAAAACTTTACAAAGAAGAAAAGAGAGTTGAAAAAGAATATAAAAAAGAAAACAAAGATTACACATCTGAAATTTTGGCTCAAAAAGGAAAAGTTGATTATCATAAAATGATTAATGAAAAATACATAGATGTGGATACTAAAAAATCAAAAAATAATGAAGAGTTCGATTCAAATGAACAAACTCTTATTCTTTCAATGTCTGGAAAACAAATTAGAAACATTAAAAAGCAAAATAATAAGAAAAGAAAAAGTGATAGTTACAAGGATATGACAAATTCTGGAAATAATATGATTGAAGTAAAAAATATTACAAAATATTATTTGAGTAATAAAAAAGAAGCAACAGTTGTTTTAAAAGAATTAAATTTAAATATTGAAAAAGGTGATTTTGTAGTTTTATTTGGTAAATCAGGGAGTGGTAAATCAACATTATTAAATATTATTTCAGGATTAGATAGAACAACAGAGGGTCAAGTAATTGTCCATAATAAAAACTTACCATATTTAAGTAACCATGAATTAACAAAATTTAGAAGAGAAAACATTGCGTTTATTTTTCAACAATATCATTTGTTAAACAATATAACTGGTTATGAAAATGTTGAAACAGGAGCTATCTTACAAAAAGATAAAAATCATAAATTGGATATTAAACAAATGTTTATTGATTTTGATTTAGAAGATGTTATGTATAAATATCCATCTCAAATGTCTGGTGGACAACAACAAAGAATTTCAATATTGAGAGCTATTGCTAAAAATGCAGATATTATTTTTGCTGATGAACCAACAGGAGCTCTTGATAAAAAAACTTCAGATACGGTTATGGAATTATTGAAAAAGATCAATGATGAACAAGGCAAAACAATCATTATGGTTTCACATGATCCTGATGTTGTTAAATATGCAAAAAGAAAGATATTTTTACATAAAGGAAAAATTATTTCTGATGAAAGATTAAGATAATTCTTTTATAGGTTTATATGAGAATCTATGAATTCCTTTTATTGGACCAAATTTTTTAATAGCTTCATGATGTTTTTTGGTTCCATAACCTTTATGAGATGAAAAATAATAATTTGGGTATTTTTTATCTAAATCAATCATAATTCTATCTCTAACAACTTTTGCTATGATGGATGCTCCAGCAATTGAAAGAGATTTTGTATCTCCTTTAATTATTGATTTACTTTCAATATTTACATCTACTTTTTCAGCATCAATTAAACAAAAATCAATTTTGTCTTTGTATTTATTGATTAAGTATTCCATTCCAATAATTGAAGTTTTTTTAGGGTTATTTTTATCAACAAAATCTGCTTCATAAATAACTCAATCAATTATAATAGCATCATTTTTGATTATATTAAACAATTCTTCTCTTTCATTTTCTGTTAATTGTTTTGAATCTTTAATTAATTTATTATCATATGACTTATCAAAAACACAAATCGCTACAACTAGTGGACCTGCTCAACATCCTCTTCCAACCTCGTCCAATCCAGCAATAAATTTATAACCTTTTTTGTATAGTTCGTTTTCTATTTGTTTCATAGATTATTCATCTTTTCTATTGAAATAATTAATAACATAATTAACATCATTATAAACAATTGACATTACAGCATCGGCAGCCTTGCTAATTACAGTTTGCATAATTGGTTCTTCTTTTTTGTTGAAACTAGAAAGAACATATTTTGAAACATCTTCTTTTCCTTTTGGTCGTCCTATTCCTATTTTTAATCTATAAAATTTTGCATTGTCAAGTTTTTCAATAATGTCTTTAATTCCATTATGTCCGCCTGATGATTTTGATATTTTTATTTTTGCTTGTCCAACACTTGTATCCAAATCATCACAAACTACAATAATATTTGAAATTGATATATTAAAAGCTTCAACAACAGCTTTAACAGCCACTCCAGACAGGTTCATAAATGTGGTTGGTTTTATTAGAATAAAATCATCATTTTTGTAAAAGAATGAATTATATTTTCTTTGATTAACTTTGATATCAAGTTTCTTAGCTATTTCATCAATAACCATAAAACCAACATTATGTCTAGTGTTGTTATATAAATCTCCTACATTTCCTAATCCAACAATTAATTTCATGATTAAATTTTAAACAAATTTTTGATTTGTTATTCAACAAAGTTAATGATATAACTTTGTTATATAATTAAAACTATGAAAAGTTCGAAGGAGATAAGGCAAGCTTGAATAGATTATTTTGTTTCAAAAGGACATCTTTTTGTTGAATCAAAATCATTAATACCCCAAAATGACCCTTCATTACTTTGAATAAATTCTGGTGTTGCAACTTTAAAAGATTATTTTTCAGGGAAGAAAAAACCACCTTGTAATAGAATAGTTAATTCACAAAAATCAATAAGAACAAATGATATTGAAAATGTTGGAGTAACTGCAAGACATCATACATTCTTTGAGATGTTAGGAAATTTTTCAATTGGTGATTATTTTAAAAAAGAAGCAATTGAATTTGGACATGAGGTTGTTACAAAAGTTTTTGGTTTAGATCAAAATAAAATTTATATTACATACTATGAAGAAGACTTAGAAGTTAAAGAAAAATGAATGTCTTTAGGTTATCCAGAATCTCATTTAATTCCTGGTTCAAGAGATTTAAATTTTTGGGATGTGGGTTCAGGGCCTTGTGGACCTAACACAGAAATTTTTTATGATCGTGGCCCAAAATATCATAGTGGCGGACCTGAATTAGTTGCAAATGATATTGAAAATGATAGATTTATAGAGATCTGAAATATTGTATTTTCTCAATACAATAATTTAGGTAATGGCGAATATGTTGAATTGGCGCAAAAAAATATAGATACTGGCGCAGGACTAGAAAGAATAGTTTCTATTTTACAGGATGGTCCAACAAATTTTGATACTGATTTATTTTTGCCAATTATTCATGAATTGGAAAAAATGACCTCTTTTAAATATGATATTGAAAATTATTTTAGAAAAGATGCAAAACAAGAAATGATAAATAAATATTTCAAAGTGATAGCAGATCACATGAGGGCAGTTGTAAATGCTATTAGTGATGGAGAAAAACCATCAAACACACAACGTGGTTATATTATTAGAAGATTGATAAGAAGAGCATATTATGCAGGAAGAAAGCTTGAAATAAATGAAAAAACTTTTCTACATAAATTAGTTCAAGTTGTTGTAGATTCGTTAATTTTTGATGTTGATGTTCAATATGTTGCAGAAATAATTAAAAAAGAAGAAGAGACTTTTTCAACAACAATTGAACAAGGCAAGAAAAATCTTGAAGATGAAATGAGAAAAACAAAAACAAATGAATTTGATGTAAGAGAGGCCTTTAAATTATATGAAACATATGGTTTCCCTATTGAAATGACAAACGAGATTCTTCTTGAAAATAATTTTAAATTAGATTTTGAGGAACTTGAAAAACTTAAAGAAGAACATTCAGAAAGATCAAAATCAAATACAACAGTTATTACATTTGCAAAACAAATAAATTCATTATCAAATATAACTTCACACATAAGTGATTTTATTGGATATGACCATTTAGAATTAAAGGATGCCAAAATACTTTATTTACTTAATGAACAAGATATAATTAGTGAATCAAATAGTGATGAAATTTCATATCTTGTATTAGAAAAAACCCCACTATATGCAACAAGTGGCGGACAACATCACGATAAAGGTTATTTGATTCAAAATGGAAATAAAATTGAATTATTAGATGTTTTCAAAGATAAACACAATAATAATATTCATGTTGTGAAAGGAAAAATTAATTCTTCATTGCCAATTGATGTTTATGTTGATAAAGAAACTAGAATTGGACTTATGAGAAATCACTCAGCTACACACTTAACTTTTGCTGCATTAAGACATGTTTATGGAAAAGAAATCGAACAATTAGGTTCTGATAATAATCAAGATCGTTTAACATTTGATTTTCCATTAGATAGAAAACCAACAGTTGAAGAAGTAAAAGAAATTGAAAATTTCGTAAGAGATGTAATTAAAAAGAATATTAAAAGAAATTATGTTGAAACTACAATTGAGGGAGCAAAAAAAATGGGTGCAATTATGACAATTGCAGAAGCTGAATATTTTGATTCAAACTATATAAGAGTTGTAGAATTCCCAGGAATTACAAGTGATTTATGTGGAGGAACACACATAGATTACACACAGAATTTAGAAGCATATAAAATTGTTAGTGTTGAGTCAAAAGGTACAGGAGTGTATAGAATTAGAGCAATTACTTCAAACAAAATTGTTAATGAGTTTTTAGAGTCTGAATTTAAAAAATACAAAGATTTATTTGATTCAATTTATAAAAAATACAAAGATTTATATTTAACAAAAGAAACAAATGATAAATTAAAAGAATATAATTTTGATGCAATTTCAAATGATTTGGAAACCACAATTGATTCAATTAAAAGTGCTATTGACGAAATTTCAAATGAAACAAAATTATTATTAAAAAAACCAAATAAATTAGTAGGCGAAATTAATATTAATGAAATAAATATAGATGGTAATGAAGTATTATTTATTCCAAATTTAGATAAAAATATATTAAAAGATATTGCTATTAAACAAAGAGAACAAAACCATAATAAATTAATTATTTGTACAACTAAATTTGAAAATAATAAATCTGCAATTGTTATAACTTCTAAAACAATAAAAGTTCTTGATTTTGTAAAAAATAATTCATCTAAATTAGATATAAAAGGCGGAGGAAACGATCTAATGTGACAGGGAGTTACATCTAAAGAAATAACATTAGATTTATTGAAAAATTAATGAGATTATTAGCAATTGATTTTGGTACAAAAAAATGTGGTATTGCAATTAGTGACCCTTTAAAAATTATTGCTCAACCGCATTCAATTATTTTCTATGAAAATAAAGATTTTAATTATTTAATTAATGAATTAAAAAAAATAACTAACGAATTTAAACCTATCGAAAAAATAATTGTTGGTATTACAAAAAATATAGATGGTTCAATATCGAACATAGGAAAAATAACAATGAAATTTGTTGAATGTTTAAAAAATGAATTTAAAGATATTCAAATAATTTTATTTGATGAAAAATATACAACCAAAGCTTCACAAGAAATAATGAAAGAAATGAATCTATCAATTAAAGACAAAAAAAATAAAAAGGATGCTATTGCTGCACAAAAAATTTTAGAAGAATATATGTCAAAATATTGCTAGATTCTTTGATTATTTAATGTGATAAGAATAATCTGGTACAATAGAAATTATAGAAAGAGAGTGTTTTGTGAAATTAAAAAAATCATTAATATTAATAGGAATACCAATTACATTATCTCCAACATTTTTAGTTATGTCTTGTTCTAGTTCATCACCTGATAAAAAACCTGAAGATAACAATGAAACAATTGATGTTAAAGCAACAATAGTATCGGATGATAATTTTGAATTTGAAGAACTAGGAACATATTTTGTCAGTGTCGAATTAGATAAGCAAATAGATGGAATTACATATGAATGAACCCTACCAAGTGGTGTAGTTACACCGAGTAGTTCATTAGATCAAAAAACAATAAGTTTTACTATTAATTTTGAACATGATTTTGAAATATTAGTAAGAGTATTGAAAGATGGGAAAGAAATAGCAAAAGCTTCTCAAAATGTAAAATTTAATAATTCTACAATACCACCTCAACCTACTCCAACATATGATGTAACTTTTACAGGGATAAATCAAAAATTTTATGTAAATAATCAATATACAATTGGTGCAACATTAAATCCATCATTGCCAAATGCATTTTATGAATGACAAAGTAGCTCAAATAATCTAGGTTTATCAGTTTCGACATCAAACGAGATAACAATTAATCCAACATTAGATGGAAACTATACAATTACTTTAAATATATATAAAGATTCATCTAAGTCAGAACAAATAATAACAAATAAACAATTAAATATAGATGTCAATGATTATGTGATAGATGTATTACCCCAAGCTTCATATGACACAAATAAATCATATTCATTAACAGCAAATGTCAATCCAAGTGATACTTATACATATCAATGATCATCAAGTGATATTAATTTAAAATTAACAAACGATACTTCCAAAACAGTTCAATTTATATCAAATGTTGCTGGTTCATACCAATTAAATTTAAGTGTTTACAAAAACGGACAAATTATAGGATCAGAGCAAATAATTATCAATTTTGTTGATGCAAACCCTAACTAAATATACAATTTCTTTTGATGTAAATACATCATATGTATTGGGTGATCAATCAAAAACGGTGGATGATTTATCAATTGATTCTAATTGAATCAAACAAAAAGTAATTGATAATAAAGAATCAATATTTTTAATTTCAAGTGCACCAAATACATATAATTGAAACTCAAAAATAGTTATAGACTCAATTAATAAAGATTCAATTAATAAATCATTATCATTTGAGTTGGTTCTTAAAAATTCAAATGATCAAGGGACACAATAGATAAAGTCATTACATTTACTGGATTTAAAGATCCAAACGCTCAAGAAGTGAATTACTTGCAATTTAGAAATCAAGACTCATATAATCTAGGAGATCCTAATAAATTATCTTCTGAATGAACTGGTGATTGGTTAAAAAATCAAATAATTGCAAATAAAGAAAGTATTTTTATTATTCCAAATGGATGAGATACTAATTTTGATTGATTCAATTCAATTAAGTTTGAAAATAAGAATGAAAGAACAGAAGAAGGGATATTAGAAATAGATGTAAAAGTGATAAAAGCTGGTGAAAATAATAAAGATGTTTCAAGGAAATTAAAGTTTACAGGGTTTAAAAAAGGAATTCCATACAACATTTCAATAAATGAAGGGTTGAATGAAATGAGTGGATTTCCATATGGAGACTCAAACAAAAAAGCTTCTGAAGTCGATGAAAAATGAGTCAAACAACAAGTTATTACAAATAAAAATAAAATATTCCAATATACAACATTGCCTGATAATTATGATTGAGAATCTAATATTGAAATTGAAAGATACAATTTATTTCCAAATGATTTAGGGAGATCGTTATCATTTGAGTTGACTTTATTAAAACTATCAAATACATCAACTCAACCAATTTATAAAAGAATCACATTTAATGATTTTAAACAAGAACAATGAAACACTTCATCAATGCCAACAGATGATGAATTATTGATAAGTAATTTACAATTTCCAACAGGAACCAATATTCAGTCTTATTTAAATAATTCAAATAAATCACAAAAACTAAATGAATATGGAGTTGTAAGGTCATTTGCTTTAATTAATAGGATATTATTGGATTCACTGTTTGTGAATCAAGGGTTTACAAACACTTCAATATTAATGAAAAATACAAATTTTAATACATTAGAATTTGTTATATATGGTATAGCTTCTAAATCAATTACATCTTGAGGTAAAAATTCAATTCCAATTTCAGGAATTGTTGAACAATGAAATGGTATAAATGTTACATCTGGACAAAAGATTGAATTAACAATTAGATATACTAGAAATTCTGGTTCAGCATTAGGAACAGA
>CASEIC010000019.1 GCA_949288045.1 uncultured Mycoplasma sp.
ATCAATAATAACAAATCAAGAGTTAGAAAAATACTTCAAATTAATTGAAAGTAATGAGACTCATCAAATATTCAACTTGTGATAAGTGGTAAAATTAGTTAATCAAGGAAATTATTGGTAATGAAATTGGTAACTTTATATATTTATAAATTTGTATTACATTTTATTTTTTAATGATATAATTTCAATGTAGAGACGTTAGTTTGCAACTTATGTTGGGAGCGCGTACGGGGGCATAACTTTAGGTTATGTCCTTTAACTTTATTTTAAAGTTTAGCACTTTAATTAATTATTTGCTAAAATGTATGAATGACTTCATATAAAAAATTTACACCAATTGAAAAACAAATAGAATTACTAGAATCGCGTGGTTTAAATATTAATGATAGAAATAAATTTAAATGATATTTAGAATCATATAATTATCAAAATTTAATAAATGGATATAATGATTTTTTTATTGTAAACAATAATAGAAAAGAAAACAAATATAAATCTTTAGCTACATCAAATGGAATAATAAGTTTATTTAATTTTGATAGATCAATTTCTAAATACATTCTTTCAAATATTCAAAACATAGAAAGAAAACTTTCTACATCCATAGCATATACAATTGCGGAAACTATGAATAATAAGGGGGATAATTCTGGAAAATTATTCAACATTAATGAAAAACTAAAAAACTTTATTTTTAAAAATTTAAATGCTTTTAACGAAGTTAAATCAAAATTTAAAGAAAAAGAAAACAAACTACTTTTAAACGATGCATTTAAAAGCAGATACAAAAAAATTGAAGAAATACCAATTTGATTTATTGTAATCTTTATTTCATTTGGTGACTTGTTATTAATTCTTAAAAATTTGAGAAAAAATGTATTTTTTGAAATTATAAAAAATTCAAAAATCCATTTATTGAACAATTTTTCAAAAGGAGAATTAATAGATCTTTTCAAAATTATTAAAAATATAAGAAATAGATTTTGCCACAATAATGTTCTATATAACTTTAATACATCTGATAAATATAAGAAAATTGTTATTAGGAAATTCAAAATTTCGAACAAACCAAAAGTGAATTTATTTGAAATTATAAGAATTATCGAAATTTTAGATATGGGGAAATCAAATAATTCATTATCTAAAATAATTGATCAGAAAATAAACGAAATTAAAGATATTGATCCAACAATAATCAATGAAATTAAAAATGAAATTTGAAATTAATTACTTTCCAAACATATAAATTAATGTTTTATAATTTATATTAATCAAGGAGAAAATATGATTAAAAATGAATTTGATAAAAAAGCTATTGGTGCTATGAGATATATTGGTTTAAAATCAATTCAAGCAGCAAAAGGTGGTCATGTTGGTATGACTATATCTGCAGCGCCCATTACCTATACTCTATTTACAAGATTTATCAAAATTAATCCAAATGATGGTAAATGAATTAATAGAGATAGATTTGTATTAAGTGGTGGTCATGGATCAATGAGTTTATACCCAATTTTCTATCTTTCAGGTATCTATAATCAAAAAGATATGGAAAACTTTAAAGTTAAGGGGTCTAAAACACCAGGACATCCAGAATATGAAAATAAAAAATCAAACTTTATTGATGCTTCAACAGGACCTCTAGGTCAAGGTTTAGCAACTGCGGTTGGATTAGCTATTGCTGAAAAACACGCCGAAAATAAAACAAAATACCAAATGCCTGGTTTATTTAATAACTATACATATGTATTATGTGGTGATGGTGATTTACAAGAAGGTATTTCTTATGAAGCAATGGCTATTGCTGGTAAATATAAATTAAACAAATTAATTGTTTTACATGATTCAAATAAATTCCAATTAGATTCAGCAGTTTCAAAAGTTTCTATTGAAAACATAAAAATGAGAGTAGAATCAAATGGATGATTCTATACTAAATGTTCAAATAATCCAGATGATATTGAAGAAGCTATTAAACAAGCACAAAGATCATCAAAACCAGGATTTATTGAAGTTGAAACAATTATTGCTGAAGGTTTAAAAGTAGGTAATACAGATAAAGGGCATCATGGAGTAGTTTCAGATGAAGATTTAGCTAATTTCCAAAGATATCATGGAATTAATTTCTCAGGATGAAAAATTGATGAAGAAATTACAAAATTCTTTGAAAAAAATGTTGCTCAAAGAGGTTTAAGAGCATATAAAAAATGAGAAGAAAAAGTTAGAGAATATGCTAGAACAAGACACTTCGCAGAAATTGAAGACATCCTTTATGGAAAATTTGATTATGAAAAACTATTTGAATCAGTAGTTATAGATAAAAAAGATCAAGCAACTAGAGTTTATCTAAAATCATTCTTAGCAGCATTAGAAAACAAAAACCCATTTGCTCTTGCAACATGTGCTGATGTTGTTGCATCAACAAATATTAAAATTGGAGACAACACAATTTTAGAAGGTGGACAATCACTACCTGTTGGTATTAGAGAATTTTCAATGGGTGCTATTATGAATGGTATTACACTATATGGTTCAGGATTTAAAGCTATTGGTGGTACATTCTTAGTATTTGCTGATTACATCAAACCAGCAATTAGATTAGGTGCTATGATGCATTTACCAACTGTTTATGCATTTACACATGATTCATACTTAGTTGGAGGAGATGGTCCTACACACCAACCATATGATCAAATTCCAATGTTAAGAGCTATTCAACATGTTAATGTTTATAGACCAGCAGACGAAGAAGAATTAAGACATTCTTTAATTACTGCTTATTCATCTAAAAAAGATACATCAGTTATTGTTTTATCAAGACAAAACATTAAATCAATTAAAGATTCTAGATTAACTAAAAATAAATTTAAAGATGGTGCTTACATTGTTAAGGATTGCATTAATCCTGATTATGTTCTAGCTGCATCAGGTGCCGAAGTTCAATTAGCTCTTGAAGTTTCTAAAAGCTTAAGAAATTCAAGAGTTGTATCTGTTCCTTGCTTAGATAAAGCAGCAGAACTTCCTGCTAAACGTTTAGAAAATCTTTTTGGTGCTAAAAAAGCTTTAATTACTATTGAACCTTCATCATGTTTAAAATGATCAAGAATTCATTTAAATGGACAAAGAAATATTCACTTTGGAGCTTATACATTTGGATTATCAATGGATGGAGATCAATTATATTCAGATAAAGGATTTAATAAAGAAAATATTTTAAGAGTAATTAGAAGTAAATAAAAAATTAAAAAAATCCCACATATAATGTGGGGCTTCTGCTGGGATGACAATTTGCTTTCACGTCTTCATGACAACCGTTACAGACTTTACATTTTAATTTTACATCAAAATTTACTTCTTATTAACTTCATTAAATTGTTGTTCAGTTGAAAATGGATAAACAATAATTTCATTACCATCTAAATTTTCATTATGTAATCTAATTACATTAATTTGATTATTATCATAACTTTTGTAATAATAAACTCCTTCATTTAAATCAATACATGAAGTATACAATGTAATATCAAACTTCTCACCTCTAGGAGTATCAACTATAATACTTCCTTTAACCATTGCAACATTATCTAAGATATGAAAAAATTGAGTAATCATTTTATTTTTATCTTCTTCAATAGGAGATGAATTTTTTAAATAAGATGTTCTAACAAATCTAGCTGGAGGTGTTCAATCTCCTGGAAGTCCGACAGACCCAAACCCTTGTCCAAATGGATCTAATTTTTCACCAATTCATTCAACATCATCACTTTGTTTTGTTTTTATATTTTGATAAAAACTTAAATTAATAGTTTGTCAATCAAAAGTTGGATTGTTAGTTAATATACCTAATGTATTTTCATAAACTTTCAAACCATCTTTACATGGTTCAATAACTATTGAATCTTCCATTTTATCTGAAACTATAAAATGAAGAGGGGCAACTGGTATATTTGGAGCAAATGATTTATGAACAATTTGAACATTGTTTTTAACAAAAAAATCTTTTACTTCTTTTGTGGTTGTAAATTGTGAAAGTAAATACGGAATAACTTCATATGGCGTTAATTCAAAAGCACCTTTAATTTCTCCTGATTTTGGATAATGTGCTGTTGCTGGAAAATTAAGTCCAGCTACTGCCAATCCTTTTTCGTTTGCTGCTTCTGCATACAATGGATAATCAATGTTATTATGTTCAACATCTTTCATTGGTGATGCCATCCCTATAACTGCATATTTTTGTTTGATAGGTTTTTGAAATCTCATTGGAATAGTAAAGTTTCTTGGTGTAATTACAACTTTTTGACCAAACGATGTTTCTATATCCATGTTTCTACCAAATAAAAATGTCTTTTTATTATTTAATGTCAATGCTGTACACATATATTTCTCCTCAATTTATATTTTATTAAATATATATTAAATTTAGAAAATCAATAACACCAGGGAATACTATGTCTAATTTATTTCCAATTATTTGAGCTTCATCAAGTGATATTGATTTTTTATTTTCAAAATCAATATCTGATGCCTTTATCATATAAATTTTTGAACTATGCTTAAAATAAAAAATATAAAAGGCATATCCTCCTAATGATTCAATAAATAATAAATGTTTATGTTGATGTGGTTTAATGTTTGATAAAGGCAATAAATCTTCCTCTGTTGATTTAGCTTCAAATGTTATATATTTCCCTTTATAAACACCATAATAATCAACTGTTGATTTGGATTTAATAAACGAATTATTTAATTTAATTATTTTGTTTTGTTTGTCATCTAGAACACTATTAAATTTAATATTTAAATGATTTTTTGAAAAAAATGCTATCTTATTATTTACATAATAATTAATACTATTATTAATTATTTTTTCTAAAAGCATCCCTCTATTTTTGTGAGAATTAAAATTATTAAAATCCATAATATATTTACCTTTCTATATTCTTAATATTTTTAATATTGTTTTATGAAATCAAGGAACTTTTAAGACTAAAATAATTTTATCACAAAAGGTTAAAAAACATTATAATTATTTAAAAATATAGATTAAAGAAAAGGGAAAAAATGGCTACAGTTAAAAAAGAAAAATTAACAAAATCAGAATTAATTACAAAAATTGCTGAAATTGTTGAACTATCTAAAAAAGATGTTGATCTAACAATCAACACATTAGTTTCAGTTATTATTGCTGAAATGCAAATTGATCACGAAATTACAATTCCTGGTTTAGGAACATTTGTTAAAAAACACAAAAAAGAAAGAATTGCAACAAATCCTACAACAGGACAAAAAATTAAAATTCCTGGAAAAAATGTTCCAAAATTTAAACCTGCTAAAAACCTAAAAGAAGCAGTTGGATTAACTCAATAAAATCAAATTTCTTTAATATTTACCACTTACAT
>CASEIC010000020.1 GCA_949288045.1 uncultured Mycoplasma sp.
TCAAGTTCTTTTTCACTAATGTTTGTAAATTGCATATAATGTAATTGTCCTTTCTTTGTTGGTTAAATTAATTTTACA
Organism: uncultured Mycoplasma sp.; assembly: GCA_949288045.1. Taxonomy (GTDB): domain Bacteria; phylum Bacillota_I; class Bacilli_A; order Mycoplasmatales; family Metamycoplasmataceae; genus UBA710. Next base: position 79 of record CASEIC010000020.1, read on the forward strand.
AGGACAGCCAGGGAGAAATTCCTGGTTTTTTATTATTGGTATTTATTTTGGTAACTTTTTAATAAAAAAAGTAATAAAAAAAATGGCGATCACGGGAGGATTCGAACCTCCGACCACATGCTTAGAAGGCACGTGCTCTGTCCCCTGAGCTACGCGACCATAACCACTTAGTAATTTTACAACTATTTACCTAGTTTTTTCATTATTTTTTGAGCTAATGAAGTAGGAATTACTTCACTTAATTGCTCAATAGATGCATTATATATATTTGAATATGTTCCAAAATGATTTAATAATTTCTGTTCAATTTTTGGACCAACACCATCAATAGTTAACAAAAAACCTTCTAATGATGAATTAATTTTTATTTTAGAATGATAATTTTTTGCAAATCTATCCACTTCAATTTGTAATTTTGACAAGAAATTATATATTTGATTATCAGTTTTTAAATTATGTTTTTTTCCATTATCATCAATTAAGTATTCGGTGTTATGTTTATCATTTTTAACAAGACCAACAATTGGAATATTGATTGAAAATTCATTTAAAACCATTTTTGCTTCATTTTGTTGTTGAATGCCGCCATCGACAATAATCAAATCAGGAATTTGTTCTTTGTTAGTAAAATATGACGTTAAACCTTCTCTTATGTATTGAACATCTGATTTTCTTGAATAATTCCCTAATAATTTATATTTTCGATAATTTGTGTAATGAGGTATGTAATTTTTATAGTAAATAATTACACTTACAATATCTTTATTTGATTCATTTGAATTATCAATCATAATTAAGTCATTAATTTCTCTGTTTATTATTTTTTTAAAATAATTTTTAACTTTGTTATTTGTTTTTAATTTAGACTCATATTCAAGAATTTTTCTATCTTTATTGATTTCTATATTTTTTAAAGCGTTATTAATAGCTTTTAAATAATTTCCTTTTTTGGGAACTACTATTTTTTTATCAATTAACAAATCATTACTATCGATTTCATAATTTGTAATAATAAAATCTGGATAATTTCTTATTGCATAAAAATTATTAATGAAAGAAGTTATTGTTTCATAAAGATCGATTTTTATTTCAACAATAAAATCTTCATTCATAAAAAAGGAACCATTTTTAAAATTATTAACATTTATCATTAAATAATCATCATATTGTTTAAAAGCAATTACATCAAAATCTTGTTCTTTTGAAAAAGAAATAGATTGTTCTTCATGTTTATTTGATAAGTATTGAATAATATCTCTAAATTCTCTAGCTAATTCATATTGTTGATTATTAGAAGCATCAATCATATTTTGTTTTAATTTTTTAATTATTTCAATATTTGAAGAGGAAAGAATTTTTTTAGCATATTCAAATTTCTGTTCTCAAAATTTTTTATCATTTGATTTTATTTGAATCCCATTTTCATACAAACACTCTCTGATCAAGAAATTTTTAATTGTTTTATAACCATATGACGGAGGTAATGGACCATAATAAAATGTTTTTGGTGATTTTTTAAAAAAGAATTTCGTCTTTATGTCTAATTTGTTAGATTTTAATTCAATTGCTATATATGGATATTTTTTGTCATCCAAAAGAAGAATATTATAATAAGGTTTATATTTTTTAATTAACTCTTGTTCTAACAATAATGATTCTTTTTCATTTGAACAAACTATATACTCAACACTATCTGATTTTTCTAAAAGAATTGGAGTTTTATAAGAGTTTATAGATCCATTCAAATATTGTTGAATCCTTTTTTTAATATTCTTTGCCTTACCAACATATAAAACCACATCATTATTTTTAAATAAATAAACACCTGGTTGATTTGGAGCTTTTGATAAATCAAATTTATTTTTCATATCTTAAAGAGTCTATTTCCATTATTAAAACTTCTTCATCTACATATTCATACATTATGGATTTAATCTTTGAGTCCTTTAAAAAAACATGCGTTGGTACTCTTAAAACTTTATATTCAGATTCTGCCCTAAATAATCCCGCTTCTTCTGCATCAACTTTTATAAAATGGATTTTTTTGTTGTTGGAAAATTTTTCTTCAACATTTTCTACAACAGGAAGCATCATATGACAATCACCACATCATTCTGTACCAAATCAAAGATAAATAATATCTTTTGTCTCTGCTATGAATTTTTGCGCATCTTTTCAAAGCATCTTTTTCATAAAATCTCCTATTTATTTTTTATTGAAATATCATCTTCTTTTGTCTGATCAAAAATATCTAATTCAAAATCAAATGTATCATAATTTGATAATGAATCTTGTTGCACTTTTGAATCTAGGTCGATTTCTTTTGTTAATTTTTTATCTAAATTAATTTGACTTGTTTTTTCTTGCAATATTGCTGTATTTTGATTATCTTCAACATTTGAAAATGGGTCAGACATTGGAAATAGATTCTCAGAATTTGAAATTTCTAATGATGTTGTTTTTGCTTTCACATCTTGAATTATTTCTAAATCTGGTTTTTCTACAATTCCTGATTGATCTTCGAAAGATAAATCAAGTAACTTTGTTTTATATTCTTCAAACTCTTCTTTCTTAACAATTTCTTTTTTTGTTGGGTCTCCGCCAGCAATTTTCATTTTGATTATTTTAATGAATGAACCATAATAAATGTAAAAAATAAAATGAGCTATTAAAAGTAAACCAATTATAATGGAAATGATGTATCCAGATCATGAAACTAACATAGACATACACAATGAAACAATAATTCCCGAATTCATAATTCCTGGTAACAATAAAGTGCTTCCAGATTGTGTAGCATTATGATTTGTAAAACTATATCATCAATCTGAGAAAAAATCTTTGAATGCACCAAACCCTGGAAAAATTGTTTTATCATTTATAGCTTTAATTATTGACTCAATAACTAGTGCAACACCTATACAAAAAAATAAATAAGGCAATCATGAAAAATGAAATTTATGATTAAACTTTGTTGATAAAAATTTATCAATTCTTATGTCTATTTGAAAAACAAGACATAACCCGAAACAAATAAAGGCTATGTAAATAAAATATGAATAGTATCCAAATAACATACCAATTGTATATGAGTTAATTGTTGAAAGTCCTCTAATTTGAACAATCGAAACAACCATTAAAAAGGCAAAAATCACAATCATCAAAATACCAATAAATTGCTTTGAACTAAAAATTTTATATTGTTTTTGATTATTGATTGCTGCCTTCACTTTTTTTGAAAACATTGACTTTGTTTTATTTGATTTATTAAACATACTTTAAAAATTATAAAGCAAAAAAATAACTTATAATTGTTTTAAATAACTTATAATTGTTTTGGTGATAAATTATGAAACTATTAGTTGTTACAATCGAAAAATTTCAAGAAATTGAATTACATGGATTTATAGGAACATTAAAAAGATCAAATAAATTTGACGAAATAACTTATTGAAATCCAAACGGTAAGATAGAAGTTTCTGGATCAAATAATATAGGTTCTATAAAAACAATAACAAATGATATAAATGTTAATAATTATGATGCTATCTTTATTCCTGGTGGTGATGCATGTATTTCATTAAGAAAAAATGAAAAAGCTATTTCATTGATAAAAGAATTTATTGATAATGATAAATGAATAATTTCAATATGTGATGGTCCAAATGCACTATTTGATAATAATATTTTTATGGATAAAAAATATTCTTCATATCCGATTGAAAATATTGATAATATCTCAGGTCCTAATAGAAATAAAAATTATGTAACTGTTGATGGAAAATACATAACAGGTAAATGTCCATCAGCATCAATTGATTTGGCAATAAAAACAATTGAAATTTTATTTAATAAAGAACTTGCTACAAGTGTTTACAATGCTGTTTATGGTATTGAAGAATAAAAAAATGGGGTAGATAACGGGAATCGAACCCGCACATGTCGGAGCCACAACCCGATGCGTTAGCCATTTCGCCATATCTACCACATGCATTTTTATTATATATTAAAATTTAATTACTATAATTAAATTATGAGTGAAAACAAAAACAAATTTCTTTACAAAAAAGATCCAAACGAAAAATATGAGTGTGAATCATGTTCTGATCATGTTTGCAATGATGAATGTGGTTGTGAGCTTTCACAGGCGGCACTAGATTCTCTTAAAAGAGAATTAGAAAAAGGGAATAAAAATGGAAAAGATAAATAATCGTGATTTTATTAGTATTAGGGGTGCTAATGAAAATAATTTGAAAAATGTTTCACTTATTATTCCTAAAAATAAATTAGTCGTTTTTACAGGGTTGAGTGGAAGCGGAAAATCTTCATTAGCTTTTAATACTATCTATGAAGAAGGTAGAAGAAGATATGTAGATTCATTGTCTTCATATGCAAGACAATTTTTAGGAGGAACAAAAAAGCCAAATGTTGAATCTATTGAAGGACTTTCACCATCAATTAGTATTGAGCAAAAAACAACTCATTCTAACCCAAGATCAACAGTTGGAACAATTACTGAAATTCATGATTATTTAAGATTATTATTTGCAAAAATAGGAAAACCCTTTTGTCCAAAACACAAAATAGAAATTTCTTCTCAAAAAATTAAGGATATTATTAATTCAATTTATAAAATTAAAAATAATTCAAAATTATTAATTCTCTCCCCTATTATAAAAGGACAAAAAGGAACAAACAAAAATCTTTTTGATAAATTAAGACAAGACGGATTTTTAAGGGTAAAAGTTGATGGGGATATATTGTCTTTAGATGATGAAATCGAAATCGAAAAAAATAAATCACACGATATTTCAATAGTGGTTGATCGTGTTATTTTAAATGAAGAATCAAAAACTAGAATTACTGAATCAGTAAATGTTGCTCTTGAATATTCGAAGGGGCTTGTTGATATTGAAAACATTGATACAGGAGAACTGTTCAATTTCTCTCAACAATTTGCTTGTGTACATGGTGATTTTCAAATGCCTAAAATTGAAACAAAATTATTTTCATTTAATTCTCCTTACGGAATGTGTGATGAATGTAAGGGATTGGGTGTAATTATTGAACCTGATTTAGATCTTATTATTCAAAATAAAAAATTAAGTGTAAATGAAGGAGCGCTTGATAAGATGCCTGGCTTTACAAATCCTGATTCATTATCAAAACAAGAATTCATTGGATTATTAAATCATTATAAAATTCCACTTAATGTTGCAATTGAAGATTTAAATGAAAAACAAATTGATATTATTAAATTTGGTTCTAATGAAGAAATTGAATATACAACAATAAAGAATGGTAAAAAACACCTAAGAAAAAATATTGTAGAAGGATTAATACCTAAATTACAAAGACTTTACAATGGTGCAATGAATGAAGAAATTAGACAATGATATGGGAGATTCATGTCTGAATCAAAATGCAAAAGTTGTAAAGGGCAAAGATTAAATAAATATGCTCTAGCAGTTAGGGTTGATAATTTAAATATTCATGAATTTTCAACATTATCAATTGAAGATGAATATAACAAAGTTACATCTCTTAAATTAAATGATGAAGATAAAGAAATATCAAAAATGATAGTTTCAGAATTAACAGCTAGGTTAGGATTTCTAAAAAATGTCGGACTTGAATATCTTTCATTAACTAGAACTGCAGAAACACTAAGTGGTGGTGAAGCGCAAAGAATTAGATTAGCTACTCAAATAGGTTCAAAACTTACAGGAATCTTATATGTTCTTGATGAACCATCAATAGGTCTTCATCAATCTGATAATACAAAATTAATAAATGTATTAAAAGATATGGTTGAAATTGGAAACACATTAATTGTTGTTGAACATGATGAAGAAACAATACTAGCTGCAGATTATATTGTTGATATTGGTCCATATGCCGGAGATAAAGGTGGTGAAGTAATTGCTGCTGGTACAGTAGATCAAATTAAAAAAACCAAAGAATCAATCACTGGACAATATTTAAGTGGTAAGAAAAAAATTAAAGTTCCATCTTCAAGAAGAAAAGGATCAAAATATTCAATTGAAATAAAAGGCGCAAAAGAGAATAATTTAAAAAATATTGATGTTAAATTTCCATTGGGTAAATTAATAGCAGTTACAGGTGTAAGTGGCTCAGGAAAATCAACGTTAGTTAATGAAATTCTTGTTAAAGCACTGGAGAAAACAATTAATAAATCATCTGTTAAACCGGGAAAATTTGAAAGTATTAAAGGACATATAAATATTGATAAAGTTGTGAAAGTTTCTCAATCACCTATTGGTAAAACACCAAGATCAAATCCTGCAACATATACATCTGTTTTTGATGATATAAGAGATTTATTTGCAAATGTTGAACTTGCAAAAGCAAGAGGTTATGAAAAAGGAAGATTTTCATTTAATGTGCCAGGAGGAAGATGTGATAAATGTCAAGGTGATGGTTTTATTAAGATAGAAATGCAATTCTTGCCATCTGTTTATATTCCTTGTGATCATTGTGATGGAAAAAGATATAACTTTGAAACTCTTGAAGTTAAATACAAAGGAAAATCTATTGCCGATGTTTTGGATATGAGAGTTTCTGAGGCTTTGCATTTTTTTGAAAATAGAGCAAAAATAAGAGATAAAATTCAAACATTAGAAGATGTTGGTTTGGGTTACATTAAATTAGGTCAATCATCTACAACACTAAGTGGTGGTGAAGCACAAAGAATTAAACTTGCCACATATTTACAAAAAAAACCAACAGGTAAAACATTGTTTGTTCTTGACGAACCAACCACAGGGCTTCATTCATATGATATTCAAAACTTATTAAATATATTAAATAGAATAGTTGATGGTGGAGATACTGTTCTAGTAATTGAACATAATCTGGATGTTATTAAATGTTGTGATCATATCATTGATTTAGGTCCACAAGGAGGAACTAAAGGGGGACAAATTATTGCCCAAGGAACACCAGAGGAAATAATTGAAAACCCAAAATCATTAACAGGATTATACTTAAAAGAAATGCTTAAATAATTTTAATCTATTCATATTGTTGTTGTTACTTCATAACTACAATTTGGATATGTATCAATTGGCATTGTTGATATTTTAAATGTAATTTTATAACTCCCCATTTTTTCGCCTAACTCACATTTCATGTCTGAATTGTTGGATGATATTTCAATATTTTTATAGTAAACATTATTAAAACAATCAAAAGATTCATCAATATATCTTAATAATGCATTTTTAAAATAACTTCTTCAACTCATTGACATAAATTTTTCAAAATCTTCATTTAGAAAACTTAAGAAAGATTTAATTTCATTTTGTCCGTTTTCTTTTTCCATTGTAACTTTATACGATGAATAAACTTGAGAAAATAAATTTTGAGTTCAATCTTTTAAGTTAATTATAAAATCTCTTTCATTATTCATTTTTTTCTTTATTGTTTCTTGTATTTCTGCCTCACTAAGATTAATTAATGTTTTGCTATTTGAATCAATAATCTTGCTTAATTTAACTTCTGCAATTTCGTTTTCATCATCAATTGAAAATAAAATAAAAGATTCACCATCTTCATTAAGTCTTGGTATATAGTAATCATGAAAAACAACCTTAGATTTATTTAAATTACTTACAATTTCGTCATAATGTTGTTTCCCTTCATCAGTTGATTTTAAACTCTCATCTACTTCAAAATCAATTTTTAAGTTGTCAAAATCTGTAATTTTTAAATCTTTGCTATCTGTCTTTAAAATAATTTTAATGTTCCCTTGTTCTAATTCATTTTTAACCTTTGTTGAGTTTGGATAAGAAATATTGGATTTTGAACATGAAACTACAAAAGGAAGAGGAGATAATAAGATTAGGGATGATAAAGATAAACTAAATAATGCTTTCTTTTTCATTACGCATTTCCTCCTTGATTTAATTCAGATAATTCAAATGGAATTTTAATTCATAAAGTATTTTGTCTAATTGATGACACACTATCTAATTGAGAGTTGTTTGTATAAATATAAAAATAAGCCTCATTCCCATCAACTTTATCGAATAAGTAATACAAATCATTTTGAGATTTTATATATGCAGATATAACATTATCATCTAATGTATCAAATTTGCCACTTATTGTATTTTCGCCACTAAAATCAAAAGTTTTTGTTTTTAAAAATTCTTTGCAATTTTCATAAAAAGGTCTTAGTAATGTTCCCTCATGACCAGGAATTGATGATGCTTGAATTTCTATAAAATTATTTAAATTTTTTGCAACATTTAAATCCAAAAAATCATATTTACTTAAATCTAAAGAAATAGTAATTTGTTTATTATCAACATTAGCTGTTGAAACATCAAAAACCAAATCTAATTTATCAATTTGCTTTGTTTCTTCTTCAATTAAACTTGATACTGATGGTAGTACAACAGCTTTCAATTTTGATGGAGTAACATCAACTGTAAATAATAATTTATCTTCTTCGCTTAGTGAAGAATTTCAATCATTTAATTTTTGAGAATTGATGATTCTTAAAAAAGAATCCGATATTGAAAATAAGTCAAGAACAGGAATTTTTTCACCTTCAACAAAACCATAAGATTCTTTAATTGTCGCTTCATCTAATTCAACTGTAAATAAATTTTTATCATTTAACAAATTTGTTAATTTATCTTCAATACTACTATTTGAACAAGAAACAACAGATAAAGCACTAAAAAAAACAATTGGAGTTCCTATTGCTAATGGTATTAATGGTTTTTTTAATTTCATAAAATAAATTTTATAAAATTAATGCCTTTTTTGTCTAAATTATGTAATAAGAAAGAGTGTGAATTTAATATAATTTAAATTATTGTTTTATGGAGGTGATTATGACAAAAATGACTGCAAAAGAAAAATTTCTTTTTATTTTTTTACAAATAATCACACTTGGACTTATTTGAATATATTGAAAGAAACAAGCAAAAAAATACCAAGATACTAGTTCGTTATCACAAGAATTGAAAGTTGGTATTAATGTTATTAAACTAATTAAACTATGTGGTGGCCCACAAAATATTTCAAAAGTTTCAAATACACACACAAAAATAAAAATTGAATATGAAATTAGAGAAAGAATTGAAGTTGATGAAATTAAAAAAATGTCAGGAATAAGTGGTGTTTTTATAAACGATATTGCAATTACATTATTGGTTGGTAATTCAGCACAAGCAACAAGAGAATCAATTGAAAGATATTTAAATAATTAGTTCATTTTCTAAGTTATTTAAAAAATTTATTTTTTGTAAATTAAAATTTGCATAGTTATCAATATCTTTTTTTACTTTTTCAATCATTGATTGAATCTTAAAACAATTAATGTTTTTTTTCTTAAATTGAATAATTAAATCATCTTGATTTGGGAATAATGGATTTTGATTATCTATATCAACCATTAGTTGGTAAAAAAAGTATTGAAGAATATTTAAAACAAAATCATTATTTTCTTTTGTTCAAATAGATTCAATATTTTCTTTTAATGTATATTTACTTGATAAAGCTTCATTGAATGAACCAACGATTTGATTATATGTTTTCTCAAAAAGTTTTAAATCAATTGATTCTAATTGCTTAACATTAGCATATATGTTTGCAACAAGAGCTGTTGCTTGTGGGTAAATATTTTTCATTAAGTTAATTTTTTCATCCAAATTCTCTCTTTTAATATATATATTTTGCGATCTAGATCTTATTGTTGAAATAACATTATCAAAATGATTTGTATTCATGAAAATAATTAGATTATTAACTGGTTCTTCAACAAATTTTAAAAGCATATTTAAAGAATGCTTATTACCTTTGTCTATGTTTTTTATATATAAAATTTTTATTGAATCTTTTTCTAATGAAGTTTCATATAATGATTGGATTGCAATATCTACATCTTCCTTAACAATTTCATCGTTTTTATTTGGTTTCACTACCTTTAAATCGTAATAATTTAAATTATCTAAATCATTAATTTCATTTTTTTTACCTATTAAATTCGCAACAATATTAATTGCTTCTAATGTGTGTTTTTCAATATCAACACCATTATCGCCATAAAACAAATAAGCGTGTGATAGCTTATTGTTTTTTATTGCATTTCTAATAATGTCACAAGGTTGATACATATTTATATATTTTATATAAATTACCTAGGTTAAATTTCAAATTACTTTCATTTTTTCAAAATAACCTTAAATAATGTATTATTTAAGAGATATGAAAAATCACAAGCCTATCAAAAAATTAATAATACCCGCTGCCGGTTGAGGAACTAGATTTTTACCAATGACAAAAATCATCCCAAAAGAACTTGTGCCCATATTAAATAGACCATCAATTGATTTGTTAGTTGATGAAGCAATTGAATCAGGTATTGAAGAGGTTATTCTAGTTATTTCAACAAGAAAACAAGAAATAATGAAATATTTTGAACCAAACATTCCTCTTGAAAAAGAATTAAAATCAAAAAGCAAATGAGAACTTTTAAAACATGTTAAAAAAACAAATAGGGATGCAATCATAAGAGTTGTTTATCAATATGAACAATTAGGATTAGGACATGCTATTTTAACTGGAGCAAGATTCTTTAAAGATGAGCCTTTTGCGGTTATTCTTGGAGATGATTTAATTAAATCTAAAGTTCCTGTCATCAAACAAATGATTGACAAATATAATGAATTACATTCATCAATTTTAGGTGTACAAACTGTTGCTAAAGAAAAAATTAACAAGTATGGAATTGTTAAACCAAAAAATGACAAAGAAAAAAATAATAAAATTTTTGAGATTTCTGGTGCAGTTGAAAAACCTCAAATCACAAAGGCACCATCATCAAAAGCTATTCTTGGTAGATATATATTTAATTATTCAATCGTTAAACATCTTGAAAAATTAGAACCTAAAGAAGACGAAGAAATAAATCTTGTGGATTGTTTTGATGAATATCTTAAAGAAGAAAAGATTTATGCATATGAATTTGATGGTGTCAGATATGATCTTGGTTCTATTGAAGGATTTACACTTGCAACTATTGATTATGGAATGGAACATCCTGAAATTTCAAATTCTGTAAAACAACATATAATGAAAATTGCAGCAAGCATATATAATGACACTGCAAATAATACCTTATTAATAAATACTGAAGAAGAGAAAAAAGGAAAAAAAGGTAAAAAATAATGATGTTTGCTATTCTAAATAATATCCTATGAATAATTCTTGCATACCTTATTGGTTCGTTAAATTTTTCTATTATATTAACAAAGCTAACACACAAAAAAAATATAAAAGAAGTTGGCTCAGGTAATGCTGGTGCTACAAACGCTATGAGAGCATATGGGATTAAATTTGGATTGACTGTTTTCATTCTTGATGCATCAAAAAGTTATTGATTTGGGTTTACTCTTGGGGCTATTCAAAAAAATTATGAAGCATTTAATTCATTAATTCCTCAATTAATTTTAATTTTTGTAATTCTAGGACACATATTTCCAATTTATTTTGGTTTCAAAGGCGGAAAAGGGGCAGCAACACTTTTAGGAATGATTGCTTCTATTAGTTTATTTTTAGCAATAATTGGAGCCGTTATTTTTATAACAATTGTTTACTTTACAAAATATGTTTCTTTGGGTTCAATAACAGTTCCATATATTCTTGCACTTCTTGCATTTTTATGCCCTTACTTTAATGGTATTGACACAACAATAAATTACACATACATTTGATATAATCCATTGTTTTTATTTATTGCTTCTGTTATAGTTGCTTCTTGTCATTGACAAAATATAATGAGGTTATTGAGCGGAACAGAATCAAAATTATCATTCAAAAATGCCGGTAAACCAAATAATCAAACTTCATCAAAAGAAGTCGATACATTTATTAAATTAGATAAAGAAGATAAAGGTTCAACATTTATTGACACATCTACAATGGAATCAAAACCAAATATCAACAACACAACATTAATTGATGATGCAACAACTGAAAATAAATTTGTTTAGTATTTTATTGTTTCAAGTAAGAATCTTTCAAATCCAATCTTTTCATCAAGAATACCTTTTTTAATTTTTACATCAATTTCTGAAATCATATTTAAGTACTTACATACTTTTTTATAACCTATTGTATTTAAAAATTCAGAATTCTTTTTAATAACAAAAGAATGTTTATCTAATATTTTTTCAATTTCTTTATCACTATGTCCAACTTTTTTTAATGAATGTATTCTTGAACATATTTCTAGAACATTTGTTATTTGACTTATAAAACTTTGAACTGTCTCTCCTTGATTGATTTTTTCATAATACGATTTAAACAATAATTCAATATTTCCATTATGAAATGAGTTAATGAAATCAAATGCTGATCCTAAATCATATTTTTGAATTAAATCGTCAATATTTGATTTAGAAATATTTTTATCTAAAGAAACTAATTTTTCAATTTCATTAATAATTAAAGAAAGTCTATTTGGAACTTTTGATAAAAAATAATATAAATCAACATCACTAATTGATGCACCAAGTGAAGTTATTTTACTTTTTGCAACGGCTACTATTTCTTTTTCTGATAATTCATTAAACTCAAATGTTTTACTATTTTTTAGCAAGTACTCTACAATTGTTGTTTTATTTTTGTTATTTATTTTATCTGAAGTAAAAACAACAATTGTAGATTCTGGTTTAAATTGTAATGACTTAATTAATGCATTAACTTCACTACTATCTTTTGTAAAATAAGATAAATCTCTAAATATTAGTAGACGCGAAGAATCGAATAATGAAAATGTAGATATTTGATTAATAATATCGCCAATCTTTGTATCACTATTAAAGTGAAGAACGGTAGAAGGATTAAATTTATGAATTAATTCACTTATTTTATTTTCCTTTAAATAATCTTCATTTCCATAAATGTAGTACATATAAAAATTATAAATAAAAACCCCTTCACATTGAAGAGGTTTTGTATTTTTATTGGAATCACCCAAGATGTGTTATACCTTGTTGTAAAACAATGTATATTATTGATATTACAAATATAACTATTAATGCAACATTGACTCTTTTTAAATAATAGAATTCTCTTGTTTTAACATTTGGTCCTGAATGTGTTGTTGTTGGTATTTCCATAGAATTAACAATTTTTTTCTGTTTTTTAAATGCATATTGTCATAAACCTAAACATCCATTTAAAATCACAAATGTTATTGTTCCAAATGCAATTCCATAAGCAATTGAATTTCCTAACATCATAAACATAATTGTTATAAATAATGTTGGAATATCAATTGCAATTTCTCACTCAAAATGTTTAATTTGAGTAATCATCATAGTTCCAACCAAAACAAGAATAGGTCCTGTAATTGGTTTAAAATCATTAATTGGCATAAAAATTTGCATTATTGGTCATAAAGCTATGCTTAAACCAAAAAACATAGAAACAATAATTGATGAAAATCCTGTTCTTGCTCCTGCAGAAATACCCACAGTAGATTCAACAAAAGCTGTAACTGTTGTAGAACCAATTGAAGCTCCTCCAATTGTACCAACAGCATCAACTAAATTAGCTTTTGATAATCATTTTTCATCTTTTTCAGATATATCTAATTGTTTGTCAATTGAAATTAATGTTCCTGTTGTGTCAAAGAAATCCATATATAAGAATGATAATGCTCCAATATATGTTATAGGATTCTTTCACATATCAACATTAGCAAATCCTTTTCATGCTGCTGCTGCAACATCTCCAATTGTATTGAAACCATCATATCCTACTTTTGCTGGATTTATTGAATCCGGACTAACTCCACTAATAAAACCTGTTGCAACCATAGGAATTAAAATAATTCCACCAAGTAGCATTGTTATAACAATTGCTCCTGGAACTTTTGAATAATGTAGAACAAGAGCAACCAATAATAATACAACAGCAACAATAACTAATGGATTTGTAAAATCACCCAAATCAGAAACCAATGAACTACCTGTAACAATTATTCTAGAATCTTGAAGACCCACATATGCTATAAAAAATCCTATACCAGCACCAATAGCAAGCTTTAAATTGTTTGGCATTATTTGAGAAATTTTTTCTCTTGCCGGAGTCATTACAACAATAAAGTATAAAATACCCGAAAGTATTGTAACTGTTAATGCGGATTCAAAACCAATTTGACTAGCTATTGTATAAGTAAAGAATGCATTTAGTCCCATTCCTGGTGCAAGAGCTACAGGAATTCTTGCATATAATCCCATAAATAATGTAGCAGCAAAAGATGATATTGCTGTTGATAAAAATAACCCACCAGTCACATCTTTTCCTAATCATTCATTTGCAGCATCAGAACCAACCATTCCTGGGTTAACTGCAAGAATATATGCCATAGCAATAAAGGTAGAAATTCCACCTATTATTTCTTTTTTAAATATTGCATTATAAGTATCGAATTTGAAATATTTCTTGAATGAATCCAAAAAACTAGATTGTGTTTTTGTATTCATTTTAAAATCTTTCTGTACAAATTTTTTACAAGTATACACATTTAGAACAACGTTCTAACTTACTAAACTAACAACGTTAGATTATTTGTACTTACATATTATATATGTAAATAATGAATAAAAAGTTACCAAAATAAATACCAATAATAAAAAACCAGGAATTTCTCCCTGGCTGTCCTTGTAAAATTAATTTAACCAACAAAGAAAGGACAATTACATTATATGCAATTTACAAACATTAGTGAAAAAGAACTTGA
>CASEIC010000021.1 GCA_949288045.1 uncultured Mycoplasma sp.
TACCTAATAATAGAATACCTTATGAAAATGTAACAATTAATAATGATCCAAAAAAGAAATTAGAATATAGCAATGATAATAGAACTAGAAACATTAGATAAGTAATATAAATGTTATGTAGACTAAATGAAAATATAATAGGTAAAGGCAAAAAGATGGTTCAACTCCTTTCAAAAGAGTTTGAATCATTTTTATTATTAATAAAAGAATTAATAAAAACAATAACAATATATGTTTAAAGCTTAATATTAATTAATGTGTATTTTTAAAAAAATATGTTAATATAAAAATGTAGTTAGGCGAACTACAAATGAAAATACTTACCACGGGAATGGTAAGTATTTTGTTTATCTACTTAAATGTATTTTTCTTTCTACTAACTAACTATGAATAATGATAATTATTAATATTAGTATTAAAGCTATCATTTCCATAGCTAGGCGAACTACATTTAAGTAGATGGAGTCAAATTCTTTTCATAATTATCCTCCACATATATAATAGCACAAAATATTAAAATTACAAATCTTTTTTTATCTTTTTTGATTTCTCTATTATAATCTAAATAGAAAGGAGAAAAAATGATTAAGTTAGAAAGAAATGTAAATATAAAATTATCTGAAGTTCTACATGATGAATTAAATAAAATTGCTAAAGAAAATAAAATAAAAGTAGCAACTTTAATTAGATATTTTATAGACTCTGGTATCAAACAATTAAAAAATGGTGAAACAATAGAAATTCAAGAAATTGTATCTATTTCATTGAAAAATAATAAGTAGTCATATTACTCATAAAAATATATTTCATTGAATATAAAGCATTTAAATACTGATAATTTAAGTGTATTAAATAAAGTTGAAATATTTAATAGTTAATTATGTCAAATAATGTCAATTTCTTAGATTTTTGTTATACACAAAAATTAGGTAATTTTAGAGAAAATAGAGTTAGAAAATTTGTCTCTAAAAATTGAAAATGAAAGTGTTATAAGTCAATTGAACAAATTGATAAATATCACGATGTTGATCTAATAGCTTGAGATAAAGATGATAATTTAATTTTTATTCAAGTTAAATCTCTAGCTATGATCAACAAATTAAAACCTTCACCAAAAGCAATAAATTTTGCAAGTCTACATAATGCTATACTTTATTATTTTTTTGTTGGAAGGGAAAACCAAAAGATATATGTTAAAAGAATTAGATGATAAGAATATAAATGAATTAAAAGATGATATTAAGAACTTTATATTTAATTACTATTCAATTGTAATTAAATTAGCTATTAAAGATTCAATAATGTTAATCAATACATCTACATTATTATTTCTAATCAAATGAAATGTTGATCTAGATAAGTTTCAAGAAATACTAGATGATGATCCAAAGCTTAATAAATTAGTTAATAGATTTCTAAAAGATAATTTATTACATTATGCTGCAACAATTAAGTTTAAAGAGCAAATAGATAATTATCAAAAGCAATTAGAAAAAGCAGATGGAGATATATTTGTTCAATTCATTAATGATTATGATGAAACAATTTATTTAAAGCAAATTAAAGATTATCAAATATCTGGTAATATGGGATTAGATAGTGATGTAAGCGAAGAGCAGCTTAATGAAATATTTAAAGACGTAAAAGTATATTAAATTAGACTAATCATTGAAAAATGATTAGTTTTTTAATTATTTTCGCTATTTTCATGCAATTTATTGATATTTTAACAACGTTATATAAATGCTTATTAATCTCTTAAATTTAGTGGTTTAAATGCTCTATATTAAATGTTTTTTACTTTTGAGTGTAAGAATACCAAAGAGTGTTAAATTTTGATTTTAGACATGTTTATGTGCTAAATTTAGAAAATGTTAAGTTTTTAAATCATTTTTTAAGTTTTGTGGTAATTATATAGCATTTTGCGTAGCAAAATGTATAAATCAAGATTAGATATATTAAAGCGTAGCGTTCTACTACCAAATACTACCAAATACTACCAACTAATACCAAGTACTAACGTAATATTTTTAGGTCTTGTAATACTTTCTAGAGTCATAACTAGTCTATGATCATTATTCGTTCGCAGCTCTTGCTTTATGTGCTCTCACTAGACATGGAAAGTCTCCCTTACTCGTGAAACCCAAACTAACTCTATATTTTCCTAATCCTACGATAGTAGGAATTAGGACAAATATAGAGATATTGTAAAGTTCCACGGTAGAGACCATATATCAAGTGAGAGCACATAACTTAATACCAACTAGCATACTTGCTTGTTATTGCTTGTTAATGTGTATTAACACGCACTTTTGATTACATTTGCACTTTAGGGGGGGTAAAAAAATAGGGGTCCGGGGATTTAATCAACAAACACCAAAAAATTTTTTTTTGAAAATTTTCAAAATTTTGTGATATTCTAAATTTAGAAATTTGAATCGATTTTTAGCCAAAAATTTAAAACAAAAATTATGGTTAAAAAAATTAACATCTCTGAATATGTGACAAAAAATTATGCTGAGCTTTTTGTTTTCGATTCGTACTACTGTATTTACGAAACAGCAAAGAATGCAAAAAAGAGTTCAGTATTCGCAAGAAAAGTAGTAATCACACTTTTGAGTGACAAAAGAGCATGTGTTCTAGTTTTGAGAAAGTACTCAAAAGACAACAGAGAAACTACATTGAAAGCAATAATTAAAGCTTTCGATGATCTAGAAAAAAGAATTGGGTACGATTGAAAAAAATATTGACAAATCAATCAAGGAAAAGAAATCTATTTCATAAATCTAGAAACTAAGCAAAGAGTTTACTTTGGTAGTTTTGACCGATACGATAGTATTGCTGGTCTAGAACCTCCAAGCATTGATCATTACTTTTCTTTAATCTGACTTGAAGAACCTATTCAACAAACCAAAAAAGAAGGTGACAACATTTCTGACGACGAACTAATCATGAGATTTGAGTCTATTAAATCTACATGTTTTCGTGGTAGATTACCAAAGGGTGGAAGACGTCAAATTCTAATTAGCTACAATGACTGAGATCCACTTTCAAAATTTAAAGAAACTTACATATCTCCTTACGTTTCAAAAGATGAACAAAGACTTTTAAAACGTGGAAAGCAATTTCTTTACAATCCAGACGCATTTGGTGGTCTAGGACTGCTTTATGTGTGTTCTGGTGCTGGGGTAAATGAGTTCACAGACAAAGAAACCGAAATAGAATACGAAAACCTAAAAAGAATTGATTACAGTAAATTTAAGTGTATTGTTGGCGGATGTGGAATGTATTATGAAGATTCTGCATACGGCGAAAACTTGAAACTAGTTCAAAAAATTAATTCAGAAAATCAGGAAAGAGGATATTTAATTTTTGGAATTGACTATAGTTCAAAAAGAGATAAAACAGTAATCAAAGCAGTTATTATTTCTGAAGATTATTTTAAAATTCAAATCATTGACCAATGAGAATATGAAGATAAAAGAGCAAAAGAAAATGAAAAACTTAATGATCCTCAACAAGTGAATAAGATTTGAAATTTCATTGAAAATGTGATTGTCAAAAACAAAAATTGACTTTTACCAAAGTCCGTGAAAATTTACATTGACTCAAAAGACACAGTCATTAGAAGCTATTTGACCGAATATTGAAAAAAGTCATATTATCAACCAATGATTGAATGTCCAAAAGCAGCATCTAAATTTGGAATTGCTGGAAACAAAATTCGTGTAGCTGCGGTTCGTGCTTTAATGGGTATGAAAAGAATTTATGTAGCTCCACACATTTACAACAATTGTATATCTGAATGAAATTCAAGAGTTCTTTTAAAGAACGGAAATCCAAAAGATGGAAACGACGATGGTTCACAAGCTTTTGAATATGCTATTAGTTCACTATTCAGTTTAATTTTTACACCAACGCAACAAAAATATTTGTTGCAAATGAAAAATGAAATATTTAGGGAATATGATAATTAAGGAAAAATATGAGAGATTTTATCAACAAAAAAATAATTGATTTAGGTGAATTAATTTCTTTTGCTGAATCAAAGAATATTCTTAATTTTGTAGATGTAAAAAAAATTTATGAATATATAGAAGAAGAAAATAAAAAAATAGCGAAATAAATTCACTATTTTATAAATTAAATTTTTTCTTTCAAAGAAATTAGATTTTCTATTGCTACATAAACTTTATTTATTAAATCTACATTTCTATTGATAGTTTCATAGTTGGACATTTCAGTATTTAAATATTTCAATTTAGATACTAAAATTTCAATCTCTTCATCTATGTATTCATTAAATTTTTTTCTATCCATAATTACCTCCTTTCATATAAAATTTTAGGACAAAAAATGAACAGAGAACTAATTTTAAAACACATTAAATCAATGAATCTAGTTGAACAATTAGATATTTCAATTGAGATACTTGAAAATGTAATCAGTCACGCTAATCCAAGCGAGAAATTAATCTTAAACGAGTTAAATGAAGTTAAAAATATTCTAAAAGGTGAACTAAATGACGCTGGAAGCAATAACTAGACAAGATTTTAGAAATAAACAACAACAAAAAGAAAATATTGATACTTATTTAGACGGAACTCCATTTAACTTAGATAAAGATTTATTTTTTAGCTCAATTTATGATTACTTATCAAACATTGCTGCTGTTGACTTAATTTCAACTAAAAATATTGACGCATTAGTAAAAACTGATTTAGTTTTCGACAAAGACAAAACTAAAGAATTAAATAAATTCCTTAAAAAGCAATTTCTAGAAAAGAAAATTTATACACTAGCTAAAAAGTGTGCAATATCTGGATGCTCGTGTTTATTTATGCATCCTAGTTTTGGTTTAGAAAAAGAAAAATATTGTTTCACGGAAAACGTGAATATTATTAGACTTACAAAAATCAATAACGTGATTAAATCAGCACAATTACTTGTTAAATTCATTAACGGAATATCTACAACTCCAATTTTTGCTTTAGTGAATGTAAATGAAAACAAATATTGAACTAGCTTTTACAAAGAAAGTGAAATAAAAGATAATCAAGTAAAAGAAGATGCAAAAGCAATTCAACTAAAAGAACTAGAAATGTGATGTGAAAACATTGACTTAGCTAGTATAATTTGAGAAGGTTTAAATTCAGAACATAACTTAGGTTTTGTTCCACTATTCATTATGAATTTTAATGAAGAATATAGCCCTTTAATCAGAAATATAGAAAATGACATGAATGAGTTATTTTCAATAGCTCAAAAATGCTATGACGAAGCTCACTATATGGGGTCAAAAGTAAAAGACATAAATGCATCTATGTCTGATGCTGACTATACTTCTGAACAAATAAGAAAAAACCAAAGATTAATGGCTAGTTCATGTGTGCTTTATGGACGGGATATTATTGAAGAGACAGGTGAAGTTCAAATTGATGTAATTACCAAACAACCTATCTGACAAATTCTTAATGATGCTTTTAAGCAAAAAATAAATTTCATATTAAGAAAAATTGGAATTAGTTCAGATACTGATTCAAAAGGAACAGTGCAGCAAAGTATTGGAGAAATCATTCGTCAAAATGAATATTCTTACAATAATCAAAATTATCGTAATTTAATTTTGCAAAACTTTTTACAAGACATGCTTGAAAAAGTTTATAAAGCAAATTGAAATGACAAAGATGAAATATTAGTTATATCATCTCAAAGTCTAGGAATGTCTGAAATGGAAAAACTAAATTATGTAATTCAAGCAAAAACAAATAACTTGATGGATGAGGCAAGAGCTATGTCTATTCTTTCAGGTAAAAACTACATTGAAAGTTTAGAACTATTAGAGCTATTTCAACTAAATATTCAAAACGAAGAAAATGAAAATGTTGATCAAGAGTTTGAATCAAATGAAATACCAAAAGAAGAAATAGAAAATCAAGAAGAAGGAGAAGAATAATGAATGAAAAACAATTAGATATTTTTGGAAATGAGCACAATGTTCAACCAATGGATAAAAATCAAATAAATGATTTAATTAGGCAAATCAATGAAAATTAAAAAATGAATAAAAAGATTTATCTATGCATTTCTTTTTGCATCTGGAGCTTCTGTTCTAGGAGTAGGAATAAGTCTTGCATCAAATGCTAATATTGGAAAATGAACTCAAGTAGTTTTAAACACACCTGGACATGATTTAACAGCAGGACAAATTGCTGGAATAGCATTTTTGATAGGTTTATTTCTTGGGATATGTTTTGTTATCTGATATCCAATCACAAGAGTTTTAGCTTGAATGAAAACAAGAACTTTGAAAAATAAAAATCTTGAAATGGATTTAAAGCTAAAAGAAAAGGAATTAAATGGCTCTAAAGAATAAATTAGCACCAACCTATTTTCAATATGACATTCTAGATACAGAAATGCCTGAATGTTTTTTTGATAAAAGTGCAAAAACACAAATGTTTTTCTATGAACTAAATGATCCAGATGGAAAAGTAGATGTAGATAATTTGTTCATTGATGAAGAATCTACAACTATTCAACAATTTTCTATGAGGTTTTATGGAAAAATTGACGTGTGAATGTCAAACAATTATTCTAAAATGGTTCAACCATTTCATTCAGATAGTTTATCAAAAACACTTGCATTTCAAACAGAACTAAGATTCTTTGTTCTAGAAAAACCTATCTTTGAAAAAGTAAAATCTAATTTTTGTATTATGACACTAGAACCTTTAAATAGAACTAGTTCGAAAGGTATTCCAATCTACATAATCAAAGAAATGAATGAATTTAAAGACCGTCAAAAAATAAGATATGCCGAGTTTAAAGCATTACAGCTAAATTCAAATCTTATTAAATCGTCTCAAAATTGAGAGTTCTTAGTTCAAGATACTTTGAAAAGAAAAGTTAAGCAAGTTAAAATCACAGTTCCATTTTACTCATTTATTGGTCAGATCAGTTTTAAGTGTAAAAGAACTAAAAAAACAAACGATAAAGAAGAAGATTGAGATTACTCTATTTCAAGAATTACTCATCCTTTCAGAACTTTGGAACCAGTTTGTGTTAATTTCGTCCAAAATGATGATAAAGTCCTTTTACAACTTCCAAGTTGAGATAGACTAGGAAAAGCATTTGAGTGGTTAGCAGAACCAAATTGATTAGTTTGAGAATCTCATTACGGCCCAGTTCAAGATGATTCATCAGGGAAAAATAGAATAGAAGGTAGTTCAGGTAGTGCAGGATATAGCTATTGAATTGGTACTTGTGATGGTCTTGCAGATTATTATTGCTCTGGAAAATCAGAAGACCAAGCAGATAAAATACATAATTCATTAAAAGCCTATATGTGAAGCACTACAAATATTAATTCACACATTTCAATTTGAAACGCTTATTACATGGGAAAAACATTTCCTTTCTTCAACTATCCGATGATTTGTAATTTCTTAAGAAATAACAACACAGTTTATGAGTATTACTGACAAGGAGGTTTTGGTGGACACTTAACAGGATCTAAATTTTCATCATTTCAATTAACTACTTTGAATGATTCAAATTTTCAATTAGGAAGCAATACAGTTGATATAGATGGAATTTCTGAACCAGTATGGTGTTTAGCTGGAAGTATTGATTATAAACACGTTTTTAAACTTTGAGAGCAAGTTAAAAATGACCGTTATGGTTACACTAAACTTTACAAAGATGAAATGAAACTACCTTGAGGACTTATGAACAAAGACACTATTAAAAAAAGAATTGCAAAATGTAAAGATAATAAAACTTTTGAAAACATTGAAATAACTTTTGATTTAGACGTAAAAGACGGTGTTTATCTAAATCAAGTAGATATCTGTATGTTGTATGGAGAAACCATTAAAATCACCATTTATGACGAAATAGGACTTATTTCAACATATAACTACTACTCTAGTTTTTATCGACTAGGAGAATCTAATCTAAAAACAACAATTAGATTTAACTAATACTTGAGTTTGAAAATTAAATGAAACTGCTTAATGCAGCAAGTTATGAAATCTATTTACTACTAATTTATATTTATAATTTATCTTATTTTTAAACAAGGAAAAACAATGCCAGATCCAAATAAAATCGAAAATGAAGAAAACAAAGAAGTTAATGAAGAACAAATACAAGAAACTAATCCTCTTGATTCTAAAAAGTTAAAAGATTTTACAGAAGAAGAATTAGCTAGTTGTTCAGAAGATTATTTAAAAACTCGTTCAAAAGAGTTGTTTGAATGATCTAAGGAATTAAAAACAGAAATGGAAACATTAAAAAATGATTCTAAAAAACAACTAAATGAAGCTAATGCAAAAATAAAAGAACTAACAGATTACAAAGAATCTATAAAAAAACAAGAAGAGAAAAAAGAAGAAAAAAATTATTCATTTGACGACTTTGTACATTAAAATTATTTTATGAAAACGAAAAACAAAAAATTAATTAGTATATTCGCAATTTTAGGTGTTTTAGGTGAAATTTCTACCTCTATTTTCTTAACTTCATGCTCAAACACCTCAAATTCAAGCAATACAAGCTCAAATTCGGACGTTTCTACTCCAGAGGTAGATTTACCTATCACTAGACCAGAAATCCCTGAATTCGACAATTATGAGCAAGAATTCGAATTCTTTTGAAGTTCTACAATAGAACCTATTTACACTTTTTTGAGTAGTGACTCAAAAAACTCTGAAATTGGTTTAATTATTCAAAATATTCCAAATAATCGTGGAATAGCAATTGAAAATATAATGAATGCAAACAATTTAAAGGAGCGTTTAAAGAATAGATTTAACGATCAACTTTATTTTGGTGAAAATTATTTACACTTTGACTATTATAATAACAACAATTACTATCAATATGATGGAATTCTAGCTAAACAATCTCCATTCTACAAAAAAGTCTATCATGACTCTTTAAATGAAGGATATTTTTACAATATTGTTTGAACAAGAAACGTATATACTAATTAATTCAACTTATATTTTTAAAAGGAGTATTAATTATGGCTATAGGTTTTACAGGACCTAGAGCTCAGTCTTATTCATTGCTTTACAATGATAAGGGAACTGAGAAATCTATTTATTTACAAACAAGAATGGTTCAATTACAACCATTATTAAAAAACACAAATATTTTAAGTTTAATAAGAAATAGTTCTGGAGTTGGAACAAATGATCCAAGTTCAAATACTAGATTCTATTTCAATATCAAAGACGAAGGTGATTTATCTGTAGTTAGAGATGAAAATGGAATGGTAGTTGATCCAAGAACTATTAAAGCTAATAAAATGCAAGTAATTGCAAAACAAGTAGCTCCAATTGATAGAGTTATTAAATTTGGTGGATTTAAAAAAGATTTAGATATCAATGGCCTAGAAAATTTAGTATCTATTAAAATGAGCGACTACATTTATCAAAAAAGAATGAAAGACCAAAACACAGTCTTTCAAAAAGCTTTATTAGAAGCTGCTGATTTTCAAAAAGTTAATTTAGATGGTTTAACAACATTTGATGAAGGTGCTCACTATATTACAAACAAAAAATTTGGTAGTACTGATGCAAATGCTGCTTATGACCACTTATGTGAAGCTATTGACAACTTCACTAGATTAGGTCAAGAAAATGCATCTCAAGATGTAAATAAAACAATTCCACATTGTTATGGTGTTCCATTAACAGATATGATAATATTAGCATCTAATCAATTCACTACTATACTTAAGAAAGTACCTGGTCTATTTAGTTCAGAAGCAGGTAATGAAATGTTTAAACAATATGGATTAAGCATGGTTGAAGGTGTTCCATATTATGCAACCAGTCAATTACCAAGAGGAATTAATTTTATAATTCTTACTACTGGAATTCATGGAGCTATTTGTTATGAAGAATGTGGAAGCATTATGAGTGAAAAAATTGATGGTAAAACAGAATCAGTAATGAACTTCCAATGTAAAATGGTTGATGATCCAGAATACTCAGGTGCATTTAGAATTGACTTTACAGATACTATCAAAATGGATATCATATTTCCAGAACTAATATTTGTATCATCACAAGAAAAAGCTTTACCTACAAAATCTAAATCTGTTAAAGATAAATTAATAGATGAAGACGTAAGTAAATCAGAAGCTGATATGGTAATTGCAGGATATAGTTCTAGATTAAAAACTGCTAACGAAGATATTGCAGCTTTAAATGATGCAATAGAGAAAATAAAAGCATCTAATGACAAAAATGCTAAAAAACAGCTAAATAAAAAGTACGAACTATTAAAAACAGCAAAAAATAATAAAGATAATATAGAAAAAGCTATTAAACTTTGAAAAGAAAAATCAGCTAAATACGCTAATTAAAAAATATGACAGGGTTAGAGATAGGGTTTCTAGCTGCTTCCATTGCAGTAGATGCTGCATCAATAGCTTTGTCTATTTTTTCATTTGGTATGGCAACACCAATTGCAGCAGCTATTAGTACAGGTGTTCATGTAGTTTCTGGAGCACTTCCATTAGTAGAAACATTAGCTAAATCAAAAGGTAATTTAACTAATGCTGAACTATTATCATCTGTTGGAACTGCATTAATTAATTCAATACCTTTTGGATCATTAGCTAGTGTAGCTAATAAAGCATCTACAAAAGTATTTAATCACTTTAGTAAAGAATTTGCTATTAAAGCTAATAGATTCTTTAAGTCTGTTTCTAATAAACTAAATAAAGTTAATCAAGTATTAGATAATTTATCTCCTAATACTTGAATTTCAAAAGGCGTTGTTAAATTAACAGACAATTTTAACAAACAAAGTTTATTAGAAGATGCTCAATTAATAGCTAGAAAAACTTCTGAGCAAGAAGTTTATGGTGAAGTTAGAACAGATAAAAAAATAAATTCTATTACTTATAACAAAAATAAAGAATCTTGAGTACAAAGCGCTCATTTTGAAGAAACTAAATTCATTGATAGAAATAATATCATTGGAACACTAACAATATTCTATTATTTGAATAATTGATCTAGATTAAATTTACTTAAAAATCCAGCATTAAATGGAAATAATGAACTAAGAGCTATAAGAATACCTGATTGTAGATATAAAAATGATTATGTATCTGGTATTTGTAGTGCTAAATCTTGAGGTTCTTATTACATGAGAACTTGAATGATAGGAAAACCTGATAATCGTCCAGGATTAAATACATTGATTTTCTTTGGTGGTGAATGAAGAGTTGATAAAAAGATTAAGAATTTAATCAATGAATATTGACATCCTCAAGAACTTCTTAAAAATCATAGTGAAAAAGTAGCTAAATATTTTATAGGTAAAACTAAAGTTGGTTCTTATTTATTAGCAGCTAATGATGCTTATAAGAAAACAAAAGGATTAATGGGTGGAAATATTAAAATGATGACACCCTATCTTAAAAAGGGAATGAAAAAAATTAGACAGAAAGGAATTAAATAATGGCAAATTTTAAATTAATGATTACATTAGAAGAATATAAAGCTATGAATCCTGTTTATCCATTAGAAGTACCAGAATACTTAGCTAGTGAAATAGGAATGAGTTTAGAAGAATATTTCACTAATGCAATGACTACAGCTCAAAGATTAGTAAATAGCTATATGCAAGATGTATTAGCTAATGCAGATTGAGATATTAAAAGATTTGAACCTAAAACACAAGATGCAATTAAGTATATTCTATTTAAGCAAATGGAATATATGCATCAAAATCAATTGTTTTTTAAGAAAGTAAATAGTATTAGTTATCAAACTTCTGGCCAACAAAGTTTTACATTTAATCCAGAAAATAGTGAGATTAATGATTCACTAATCCCTCAATACGTTAAACAAGCTATTATTAATACTAACTTATTAACAAAAGCATATGCATCTGAAGATGACTTTTATGACTATGAACAACAAAATAATGAGTTCTTAGATGGTTATATAGTTACAGATGTTAATTGAGGAGATAAAGCAGATAATACTGTTACTATAAATGGTCAAACAAATAGCTTATTTTATTTTGTTAATTTTTTATCCACAGACTACTTATCAAGTCAAAATCAAGAAGTTAAAAAGCTATTTAAATTAGCTGAGATATTTTCAATCAATGAAACTAATTTAATTACTTCAAAAAAATTAACATCTAATAGTTATTTATCTAACAAATTACCTAATGACTTTGCACAAGTTCAAGACTTAATAGATACTTTTTATGCAAATAATGAATCTACAAGTCATGCATTAGCACAAATTGCAGAACTATCAAATCAAGTAAATACGTTAAATTCAACTAAATTGAATACTAGTGAATTTAATAATGCAGTTGAAAAGAAAGCAGATGTTAATTTAGCTAATGTAAATATGGGAACACAAACTATTCCTAAATTCATTCAAGTATCAACAAGTGGAGATATTATCTTATCTGATACATCGGGTAATTTAACTCCAATACCATGAACTCCAGAATATGAATTCATTCAAGGAGATGCTTGTTCAGTGTTTATAGAACCTAAATCTACTGCAGAAAATCCTAAAGTAAGAATATTCATAGCTAAAGAGGCTAATCAAAACAAAAATCCTATTCAATATCCTAAAATTTGATATGAATATGATATAAAATATGAAGTCATTGAATCTATAACTAAAAAAGAAGCTACAAAATTATTTGTAGCTAAAGAAAATCCAATAGTTGAAAATAATTTAGATATGAATAATTTCTCTATCGTAAATTGCAATAATCTAATAGATAAGTCTTCTATTGATGATTCTTTGACTTCAACTACTAATCTATGATCATCATCTAAAATCGTTGAATATGTTAATCAAAATGCAAATAATGCAGGTTCTGGAACTAATTTAAATAAATACAAAAATAGTGATGGAAATATAGATGTAGATAACATTTCAAATCTAATTAATTTATCTAATGAAATTAAAGTTGATACTTTAAATTTTATGAATATCGAAAATAGAGAAGTAAATGGATGAATAAATGAAGAAGAATTAA
>CASEIC010000022.1 GCA_949288045.1 uncultured Mycoplasma sp.
ATCAATTACATCTTGAGGTAAAAATTCAATTCCAATTTCAGGAATTGTTGAACAATGAAATGGTATAAATGTTACATCTGGACAAAAGATTGAATTAACAATTAGATATACTAGAAATTCTGGTTCAGCATTAGGAACAGATAAATTTGATTTATCCCAGTTAATTACTTGAAATGGTTCTGGTATTTCGGGGCTTAATTGACCTACATGAAAAGGTAGATTAATCAAATTTATATATTTAAATGAATTTAATTCATGAGGTTCAATAAAACAAAATGGTTCTATTGTTCATCAATCTTCAAAAACTGATGGTAGATCTAT
This sequence comes from uncultured Mycoplasma sp., assembly GCA_949288045.1. Classification (GTDB taxonomy): domain Bacteria; phylum Bacillota_I; class Bacilli_A; order Mycoplasmatales; family Metamycoplasmataceae; genus UBA710. Next base: position 322 of record CASEIC010000022.1, read on the forward strand.
GTTTGTATTTATGCATACTTATAATGGTTCAAACTATTTTGTTGATTCAAATAGTATTTTAGATTCAAAAATTTATACATTAGGTGAATTTGTCATTTTCAATTATTTAAAACAATCAAAAACAATTAATGATAAGAGAAAAACTAAATAAGTCTTTATAATATATTCTAAATAACACTAAGGGGTTTTATGGGTTTAAAAGCAGGGATTGTTGGTCTTCCTAATGTTGGTAAATCAACATTATTTTCAGGATTGACAAGAATGAGAGCAGAATCTGCAAATTATGCTTTTACAACTATTGAACCGAATGTTTCGATTGTTGAATTAAATGATAAAAGATTGAACATATTGTCTGATATGGTTAAAACTCAAAAAATAGTTAAAGCAACTTTTGAATTTGTTGATATTGCAGGACTAGTTGCAGGAGCATCAAAAGGAGAAGGATTAGGTAATAAATTTTTAGCTAACATTAGAGAAGTTGATTTAATAGTTCATGTTGTTAGATGTTTTGAAAACAAAAATATTTTGCATGTTGCAAACTCTGTTGATCCAGTTAGAGATTTTGAAACAATTAATTTGGAACTTATGTTTGCAGACGTGCAAACTTTAGAAAATGTTTTAGCAAGAATTGGTAAGAGAGCTCAAAACACACAAGATAAAAAATTATTAAAAGAAGTTGAAGTTGTTAATAAAATAATGGATGCTTTCAAACAAGAAAAAATGGCTAGAGAAGTACCGTTAGATGATGAAGAATTAAAGATTATAAAATCTTATCAATTATTAACAATTAAACCAATGGTGATTGTTGCCAATGTTGCAAGCGAACATGCATCAAATCCTGATGCTGATTCTAATTATGTAAAAATGAAAGAAATAGCAGATAAAAAAGGAATGAAAATAGTTCCACTTTCAGTTGAAATAGAAACTGAAATATCATTTTTAAATGAAGATGAAAAAGAAATGTTTTTAGCTGAATATAATTTAAATCAATCAGGATTAGATAATTTAACAAGAACAGCATTTGATAATTTAAATTTAGCAACTTACTTTACAGTTGGTGTTAAAGAAACAAGGGCTTGAGTTTTTAAAAAAGGAATGTTAGCTCCCGAATGTGCCGGAATCATTCACAATGATTTTGAAAAAAATTTTATTAAAGCTGAAGTTATCTCATATGATGATTTTGTAAATTGTGGTGGTGAAAAAGAAGCCAGAGATTATGGGAAAATGAGATTAGAAGGAAAAACTTATGAAATGAAGGATGGAGATATTTGTAATTTCAAAGTAGGAAAATAAAAATCCTTGGTAAGAGAGGGAGAACCAAGGATTTTTTTATATCTTGCATATGTTTTTACTTATTTATTATTACTTATATATTTATGCATAAGATTTTGAATATAAGAGTACAAAAAAAACAAAAAACGAAAGGAGGACTATTACACCACTAAACACTTAAACAAACAAGAATAAACATAATGAAGGACATCTAAACTAATTTATTTTATATGCAAGAAAACTTATGCACAAATATATTATAAATCAAAAATAACTTCCATATAATTAATATTTTTTCCTTTTTCTGATCATTTTATTTCATATCCTGTCTTAATATTGGTAATATTTTTGGAAGAATTATGTAAATCATTAGTCATATATATAATGTTTGCCCCATATTCTTTTATTTCTTCAATTGATCAATTAAAGAATTGATCATTGTCAGTTTTGATTTTTAAAACACCATTTTTGTTAAGAATTTTTTTATAAATATCTAAGAAAGCACGATATGTCAATCTTTTTTTATAATGTCTTTTTTTAGGTCATGGATCAGAAAATGTTAATCAAATTTCATTTACTTTTCCATCAAATGATTCTGCTAATTTTTCAATATTTTCACAAACAATGAATAAGTTTTTTAAATTAAGCGATATTGCTTTTTTTAAAGCTTTCGCAGCGACTGTTGGATATTTTTCAATTCCAATGTAAATGTTATTTGGATTATTGTGTGCCAATTCACATAACATCTCACCCTTACCCATTCCAATTTCTAAAATAGTGTTTTTATCTAATTTAATTGGAAATTTTTTGATAACTATATCAGATGATTCAAGTTCGGTTCTTGCATTAGGATTATTTCGTAATCTCATATTTCCTTCTTAAATTAAATAATATAAGTAAACTCCACTTATTGAAATTCTTAGTGAATTTAAAATCAAACCAGCAAGAGTATGCTCTTTTCCTGGATTGTTAAATTCTGAAGAAAAATTATAAGAACCCAATGACTCTTTAGAGATTTTATTAATTGTTCCAACAAGTTTTTCTTGTTCGTTAATAAAACAATAAACTTTAATTTCATTCAAATAGGTTTCATTATTTTCGTTTGTGGTAAAAGCAATTTCATATCTTGCATTATTAATAAATTTATTAAGAATTTCATCATTTTCATTCACATCATCATATGTTTTTAAATATGAATTCTTAATAATATCTTTAAAGCAAAGATCAACATATGAATTAATATCTTCTTTTGATGAAGGATTTTTAAAATATTTTTTAATTTTATCCATTATGTCTATATCGTCATTTGTTTTTGAACAAGAAACAACAACAAAAGGAGATGTTGCAATAGATGATATTGTTAAAGATAAAAGATGTTTTAATTTCATATTGTTTAATTATAATTTAATTATGTCAAAATTAGTTAAGTTCAAATATGTTCCTGGTTCATACCCATTACCAATGATTATGGTAAATGTAAAACCTAACGAGCAAGTTTATAATGAACAATATAAAACATCGTTTGGTAAGTGAGATAAAGAAGGCACTTCATTTTGAACAATTGGTTCTTATATGATTGTTAAAGATAAGGAAATTTCTTCATACAAATATAATGAGTTTGCTAATTTGGTTTGATTATTAAGAACACTAAACAAAGAGGTATCAATATATATTGATGAAAGAGAATGTGAAGTTATTCAATCATATTATCCAAATGAATTCATAGAAATCTAAATGTTATAATAAAATAAATATTTATGAATAATGTTACAGCAATTGTTTTATTATCTATTTTTATCCCAATTGGGGTAGTTTTGGGTTGCGCGGGTCTTTATGTTATTTTAAAAGCTTTTTTTCTTAAAAAATATAGTAGTTACTATGATGAATATGAAAAATTTATTGAAAGAGAACCATATATTGAAATATTAACAGTTCTTAAAGTGGTTGATATTATTTTAGTTCAACAAGAAAAACTTGCTGTTGAAAGAATGACAACATCTGCAAATGATGAAATTAAATGATTAGAAGATCAAATTAGTGAAATTAATGAGAATAAAGATAGATTTGCTAAACAACAAATTGTAATTGAGGATAAGATCAATCAATTAAAAGATTATAAAAATGTTCTATTTGGAAAATTAGATGAGTCAAAATTTTTTTCCTGTGTTTCAATTGTTAAAAAAATTGAATTTCAAAAAAAAGTTATTGAACAACTTTCAAAAGAAATTCAGGATAATACAAAGAAATATATTGATCCAATAAAAGATTTTGATAGGGAAAAAAGCAAATATGAAAAAATATATGCAAGTTTAAGTGAAAGGTTAAATAAATGAGAAGAAGATATTCAATCTGATTTATTTAAAAGCAATGTTGATAAGAGAAGAAATGATCTTGAAACCTATTTAGGTGAAGCTCAAACTGCAGCTCATGCAAATGACCAATCAAATTTATTAAAGTATTTCACATTATTTAAAAAACAAATGTATGAATTAATAAGATTTGATAACTATTACAATAAGTTTAAAGAAACATTAGTAGTTAAATCTGAACAAACATTTAAGAAAATAAATAATTATATTGATTCAATCAAATTGAATATTGGAACAGATTTGTCAAATTTAAACATAGATTCAATTTTAGAGAATGTTAAAAATGAATTTGCAGATGCAAAGAGAGCTTTTTATGATTTAGATATTGAGGCGACTCAGGAAAATATTGAAAAATATCATACTTCACTTTTATCTCTTTCTTATCAATTAACATCAGAATTAAATGCATTTAATTATTTTAAAAGAATAGATCCATTTGCAAAAATTAAAAGTTATTTTTCACATGCAAAAGAAAGACAAAAAGAATTGGTTGAGCAAATTGAAAAAATCCAGGTTGTAGATAAGATGTTTTATTGAAATATGACAACCCATTTGCAAGAACTAAATAAAATTTATAATGATATATCTATTAGTATTCAAAATTTTACTGAAACTTTTAATCAACCTTCAACATCATTTATTTCTAAACAACAGAATTTTCAAAGAATAATTTTATTGTTAGAAACATTTTTTACAGATTCAACCAATTGTGAAAAAAATATTGAATTATTTTATAATGAAGGCAAAAGCCAGGGCGCAAGGTATCATAGATTAAAGAAAACATACATCAACGGTTTATCAGAAATAAAAAAATTCAATATTAATTTATCAATTGAGGACAATGAAAAAATTAATAACATTGAAAATATGAAACAAACAATTGAAAACCACATTAGTTCACAAAATATTAATTCAAACGAAAAAGAATTAAAAGTTTTTGTAGATAAATTTTATGAAATGATAATTGAATTCTTAATGACAGTACAAAAGAAAGCAGTTTTAGTTAAACTATTTTCTTTAATTAATACAGAATATGCGTATAAAAGAATTGAAAATAATTTATTTGATAAAAAAGTTATTGAATCCGAAAATTTGATTGTTGAAGGAAAATATGAGGAAGGAATTAAAGAATTGGTAAAAGGTGTTAAAGGAGTAATTAACTAATGTTTAAAAAAATCTTAATAAGATTTGGCGAAATTTCCTTAAAAGGAAAAAATAAGATGAATTTTGTAAACACTCTTGCATCAAACATAAGAAAAATATGTAATTTAGATTCAAGGAGTATAGAAATTCAAATTGATAGAATTTTTGTTCCATACTCAGAAGAAATAATGAAATCATTAAATTATGTGTTTGGTATTTCATCATTTTCACCAGTAATAAAAATAGAGACAAAATTGGAAACAATTGAAAAAACATTAGGCAATTTAGATTTAACAAGATATCAAACATTTAAAATGAATTCAAGAAGAAAATGAAAAGAATTTGAAAAAAATTCTCTAGAGTTAAATAATTACTTTGGCTCTTTTTTATTGAAAAAAAACAAAAATTTATCTGTAAAAGTAAAAGAACCAGATATTGAAATAAATATTGAAGTGCACAAAGAATATTCATATATTTTTTGAATAAAGAAAGAAGGTTTGGGAGGATTGCCTGTTGGTATTAGTGGAAAGACAATACATTTATTATCAGGGGGAATTGATTCCCCTGTAGCTGCTCTTGAAATGATGAAAAGAGGAGTTAAAGTTGATTTTCTTTCTTTTATTTCGCCCCCTCATACTGATGAAATGACAATAAAAAAACTTAAGATGATTGTTGAAGAATTAACAAAATATCAAATGAATTCTAAATTGTATTTGTTTAATTACACAGATTTAATGAATTATATTGGTCTAACTTCAAATCAATCATACAAGATTGTTTTAATGAGAAGAAGTTTTTATAGAATAGCCTCTCAAGTTGCCTTATGATCTAAATGTTTAGGTATATCAAATGGGGAAAATCTTGGACAAGTAGCATCACAAACAATGGAAGCGATGAATGTAATACATTGTCAAAGCAATTTGCCTATTTATCAACCCTTATTAACTAACGATAAAATTGAAACAATAAAAAAATCAGAGAAATTTAATTTATTTAAAATCTCAATTATTAAAGCATGTGAAACATGTGAGTTGTTTGCTCCGGATCATCCAGCAACAAAACCAACAAGAGAAGCAGCAGAGAAATTAGAGAGTGAATTGGATATGTTATTCGATCTTGAACAACAAGGGATAAAAACCAAGATAGAAAAATTTACTTTTAAGTTATAAAGCTATGGGTGGCAAAAATTCAAAAATGTGATATAATTAGATTATTATGGTAGTGAAATCAACAAAAAAAATAGTGTCATTCAATGATGCTTATCCAAAGATTGGAGATAAAACAGCTTTTTTAAAACAGTTTAATTTACTAAATTTACAAAAAGCAGGAAAGATTGGAAAAATATCTTCAAAGAAAATGCAAAACAAACAAGAAGCTATTAAAACTATAATGGCTTTTGATACAAAGAATAAATTTTTAATTTGTAAAACTATGTTTAACAATCCTACAGAATATGTTAAAGAAGCTCTTGAGGATGCTCAAGTTTTGAAAACAGCAGAATTAGATGAATATCAATTAAATCAAATGAAAACTGAAGAATGATCAAAATTTAAAGATGAAATATCTCAAGAAATTAATGTTTATAAGGAGCAAGTTTCAAAAGGTGATGTAGTTATTAGTGAAAATAATTTTGAAAATGAAGCTCACTTTGAAGACAAACCAATTAATCTTGATGATTTTAGTGATGAATTATTAGCAAGTACAAACACTATTGATTTAAAAGCTAAATTAGATGATTCTCCCCTAACTGATGATTTAACTATTGCTATTGATACAAGTAATTTGGGAACAACAAATAATTCTTATCATGAATACAATAATGATATAAACTATAATAATAATTATTATAATTTTAATTCATTATCAAGTGATAATTCTCAAAATGACAATAATAAATCTTCAAATAATGAAAATAATTCTTCAAACAAATCAAATGAAGGAAAAAATATCAATTTTCACTTCCATTTTAATTTGACAAGAACTCCGAAGAAAGATAATATAGAAATTAAAAATGTTGAGAGTTTAGAGGAAGAAAAAAAAGTTTTAGATGATTTACTTTTAAAAGCAAAACAACAAATAACAAGTAAACCATTATTAGATTCTTCAAATAATATAAATAATCATGTGTGTTGTGAGCACGCAAGAAAAGAAGTTCAAAGTAATATTGATGTTAAAAAAGAAGATGTTAACAAAAGTGTTAATGTCAAAGTTAATCAAAAACATAATTGCTCACTATTGAATAATGAAGAATATTTTAGAACAATGCAAGAAGCTAGAATACAGTCAGAAAAAATTAATAAATTTTTAAAAGAATACGATGAATGAAAAGAAAATATGGCTAAGGAAGAAGAAGAGGAAATATTCAAGAAATATTTAGCCTACAAATATAAAATGAAAAATAGAGATAGTGAAAGAGAATTGCGTCTTAAAAGATTAATTAGAGATTATGAAGAAATAAGAAGAAAATCTAAACAAGTCAAAAAAATGTCAAAAACCGCAGAAACAATGAAAGTATATAATGTTAGATTAAATCCAAGACCATATTATGGGTATAGAAACACATCAATAGCTCAGCAACAATCAGTAAAACAACAAAAGTTTGTACCATTTGCTCCAGTTAAAAATCTTGTAAATTAAAATTACCAATAAAAAATTAAAAAACAAAATTCTCTTTTTGAAAAAGAAAGGGAATTTTTTATTTATTAAGATATTCATTTATTTTTTGTCCAATGGCACCTGTATTGTTTGAGCCGATTCTTGGTTTAATTTTTTCAACTAAATCTTTGTGTGAGTTTGCCATTGCATAACCATGTTCTCCAGCTCCTTTTAACATTTCATAATCATTACCACTATCACCAAATGTAATAATTTGATTTGATGGTATATTTAGTTTTTTAGCTAATTCTAATAAACCAGTTCATTTTGAGGTTCCGTGAGGATTTACATCTAAGAAAACACTATTTGTTAGAAATATAGATGAATCATAAGAAAACATTTTTTGAAACTTAGGATAAAACTTTGTACAAAAATCACTCTCTGGGGCAAATATTGATAATTGAGTAATTGTTTG
>CASEIC010000023.1 GCA_949288045.1 uncultured Mycoplasma sp.
TCAATAATAACAAATCAAGAGTTAGAAAAATACTTCAAATTAATTGAAAGTAATGAGACTCATCAAATATTCAACTTGTGATAAGTGGTAAAATTAGTTAATCAAGGAAATTATTGGTAATGAAATTGGTAACTTTATAATGTAAATAATGAAAGAAAACAAAAAACCCAACATATTGTTGAGTTTTATTAATTAAATAGATTTTTGTTAATAAAGTTTAGTTGAAATAATAATTATAGTTCTGCAAATTTTTTCAATGTTCTAACAAATTGTGACACATATGAACATTCATTGTCATATCATGAAATAACTTTGAACATTTTTTTACCATCTTTTGATGTTACTTCTTTTGTTAATGCTGCATCAAATAGAGAACCTGCTGTAGCACCAATAATATCTCTTGATACGATTGGGTCTGTAATGTAGTCAAGTGTTGGGTTTTTAACTGAAGCTTTTTTAACAGCTGCATTAATGTCTTTAACACCAACTTTTTTGTTTTTAGCTGTATCTTCTAATTCAAATGTTAAGTCAACAACTGATCCTGTAATAACTGGAACTCTCATTGCAAATCCGTCTAATTTACCTGCTAATTTAGGTAATACTAAACCAATAGCTTTAGCAGCACCTGTTGATGAAGGAACAATTGACATAGCAGCAGCTCTAGCTCTTCTCAAATCTGAGTGAGGAGCATCAACTAATCTTTGGTCTCCTGTATAAGCATGAACTGTTGTCATTAATCCTGATTTAATTCCAAATGCATCATCAATTGCTTTAGCAATAGGAGCTAAACAGTTTGTTGTACATGAAGCACCTGAAATGATTTTGTCTGATTTTTTAAGTTCTTTATCATTTACGTTAAATACAATTGTTTTAACATCATTACCTGCAGGAGCTGAGATAGCAACTTTTTTGGCACCGGCATCAATGTGAGCTTGTGATTTTTCTTTTGAACAGAAAAATCCTGTTGATTCAACAACTACATCAATTTTTTCTTTACCTCATGGTAAGTTTTTTGGGTCTCTTTCAGCAAAAATTTTAATTTCTTTTCCATCTACAACAATTGCATTGTCTTTTGATTTAACATCAAATTTAAATTTACCTTGTGCAGAATCATATTTTAATAAATGAGCAAGGATTTCTGGAGATGTTAAGTCGTTAATTGCAACAACATCTAATTGGTTTTGTAGTCCTAGTTCAAAAATTTGTCTAAAAACTAATCTACCAATTCTTCCAAATCCGTTAATAGCTATTCTTTTTTTTGCCATTTTTAAACTTCCTTTTTGTTTATAAACTTTTAGGTGAATTTCAAATTCACCAAAATTATTATATAACTATGTTTAAAAAATAAAAGATATTTTTTAATTGTGCTTTTTGAATTTTTAGTTGATATTTTGTTTATAATTTATAAACTTAATTGAATTTAATATTTCAAACTAAACATATGAAAGGGGAAGGGTATGGCTATAGTTCCAAAGAGAAAAACTTCTAAGCGTAGAAAAAGAGCTAGAAGAACACATGATTCATTAACACCAATGAATCTTGTTGCATGTAAAAATTGTTCAGAAAAAATTGAACAACATAGAGTATGTAAATTTTGCGGATTTTACAAAGGTAAAAAAGTTGAAGGTTATAAAGCACAAAATGACCGTTAATTAAAAACAATAATTAAAACCGTGTTATAGAAGCATGGTTTTTATTTGTCAATGTCTAAAAAGGGTTTTAAATTATTTCTAGCTTTATTTAAAGTATCGTGAACAGAAGATCTTGTTGTTGCAACAATATCAGAAATCTCAGCAAGTGACAAATCCTCAATATAATACAAATGAAATATTTGGATTTGATTAGTTGTCAAAACATGCTTGTACTTATTAAAAGCACTAATGTATTTTTCTCTTTCTTCCAATGTTTTATTATTAATTTTCATTAGGCATTAATCCCTTCATTAATCCATAAATGTATGCATCTAAATCAAATTCTTGTAAATCATCCATTTTTTCACCTAAACCAATTAATTTAACATCTAAATCTAATTTGTCTTTAATTGTCAAAATAATTCCACCATTTGAAGTTCCATCCATTTTTGTTAAAACAATTCCTGTTAAAGGAGTGACTTCTTTAAACGCTTGTGCTTGAATAACTCCATTTTGTCCTGTTGTTGCATCTAAAACCAATAAAGATTCATGAGGTGCACCTGGAACAAATTTTTCAATAATCTTGTTGATTTTAGCTAACTCATTCATTAAGTTAACTTTATTTTGTAATCTTCCTGCAGTATCAACAATTAAAACATCATAATCTGAACCTTGCGCTTTTTCAAAAGCCTTGTAAACAACCGAAGCTGGGTCTGCACCTTCTTTATCTGGTAAAACAATATCAATTCCTAATCTTTCAGCTCAAACTTTTAATTGTTCTACAGCTCCGGCTCTAAATGTATCTCCAGCAGCAAGTAATACTTTTTTACCTTCATTTAATAATTTGTTTGCAATTTTTGCAATGGATGTTGTTTTTCCTGAACCATTAACTCCAACAACAAGTAAAACATTTAATCCTTCATTATCTAAATTTAATTTTGTATTAACTGTTGATTGATTTGCATAAATAGCAAACATTTTATCTGCAATAATTTCAGCAATCAATGATTTATCAGTAACATTTTCTGCTTTAACTTCTTTTTTTATTTCATCAATTATTGTATAAACCATTGAAACAGAAATATCTGACATTATTAAAATCTCTTCTAAATCCTCAAAAAATTCTTCATCCAATTCATTATGTGCTGCTTGTAATTCAACAATTTTTTTTGTTAAATTAGTTCCAGATTTCGAGAGACCTGCAACATATTTGTTTAATTTATGTTCTTTTGTTAATTGTTTAATTCTTTCTTTTTCTTCTTTTCTTTCAAGTTTTTCTTGTTTTTTAATTAACTTGGTTTCATCTTTGTAAGCTTTAATTTCTTCTTTTGTTAATTGTTTCTTTTCTTCTCTTGTTAGTTTTCTTCTTTTTTCTTTTTTAAGAGGTTCTTGCAACAATTCTTCTTCAATTGCTTTATTTTTTACTTCAATTTCTTTTGTTGATTGTTCAATTGGATTTTCAAAAACCAAATCATTTGTTGTTTTATTTGCTTTTTTATTAGTCGACTTTTCTTTTTTTACAACTTCTTTTTTAGATTTAGATACTGGTTTTTCTTTTATAGGTTCAATATTTTCTTTTTCTTCTTTTTTTACTAATTCATCATCTTTTGAACCAAATAATCTATCTTTTAATTTTTTAAAAAATCCCATAATTTATCCTTAAGTTTAAAAAATACATTATATGTATTTTAAATGATAAAATTAACATTATGAAATTTTCAAGAAAAAAAATGTTACTCATAAGTACTCCGTTGGTTGCTATAACTCCTGCAATTTTTGCAATTTCTTGTTCAAAAACTGATAATACAAAATATGATGTTTCTGAAAATAATCAACTTTATTCAAACTTATGATTATTACAAATAATCAATGAAATTGATAACACAGTTTTTGATATGACTGTTCAAGACTTAGAAGATACAATTAATAATTCATTAAAAAAAGATTCAAAAAACAATTTAATTATGAAACTATATTGTTTTTATCTTTTATGAAATGGAATAAAAAGTCCATATACAAGTGATGGAAATATTCAACCAAACCTATCAACAGATATAAATGACTACTCATCAATGTTGACAGATAAATTAAAAGCAGATGATGAAGATGAAGAAAACGAATCTAAAAAAACATATAAAAACCTAAAAAAATACATTGAATCATTTGATTATAGATTATCTATAATAAATTTTGAAAATGGTGTTATTGATAAAACAAAAACAATTAATGAAATTTTTGCTTCAGACATGTATGTTTTAAATTTTAAAATTGATTTTTGAACAAGTGACGAGGAAACAAATAGTAAAATGGTTTCAAAAAAAACAAATAGATCAATTATGTTCAAAACATCTATGACAACAGAACAAAGAAAAATAGTTAGAAACATTTCAAATCCTGAAACAAAACAAATTGCTCAAAATCAATTTACATATCAATCTACTAAAATTTATTATGATGTTGAAAATAAGAAATTCTCAACAATTATTCTTCCATCAAATATTAATTATTTAATTAGCGAATCAACTGTTGACTCTGGTTTTGCAGCAGGAGATAAACAAAGAAATGTTTTTTCTTTTAATTGATATAGTAGTTCGGAAGGTTCAAATAATTTCAATTCATTTTTAACAATTAGACTAAACGAAACAAATAATTTTAGTACTTCTTTAAATACAAATTGAACTAACTTTTTAATGAAAGAAGGAATTATAGATAGTGACAAAAAAATGGATGTTGTTAAAATCAATTTAAACAAATCATTTAGTGTAAGTTCTGATTTATTAGAAGAAGATGAATAATTTTACTTTAATTTCTTTCTGAATTCATATTCACTTTTAATAATTTGCTCTAATGAATATTTGGTTTCTCAATTTAATTTTTCTTTTGCTTTTGATACATCTGAATAAAGTTTTGCTGGGTCACCAGCTCTACGTGGTGCATTGATATGATTTATGTCAATATTTAAAACTTCTTTAGCTTTTTCAAACACTTCTTTAACTGAATATCCTTCACCTGTTCCTAAATTAAAAATATCACTCTCATTATTTTTAATTGATCATTCCATACCTAAAATATGAGCATTAACTAAATCGTTTACATGAACAAAATCTCTTATACATGTTCCATCTTTTGTATCATAATCATTTCCAAAAATATTAAAAGTTTTATTTTCTAATGCTGCAGATATAACTAAAGGTAATAAATGAGTTAATCCTTTTCCTTTTATTCCAATTTGACCAGATTCATGGGCTCCTGCAACATTAAAATATCTAAAAATTACATAATTTCTATTGTAAGCTTTTGCTCATGATCTAATTAATGCCTCTGCTGCAAGTTTTGATTCTCCATAAGGATTAATTGGTTCCTTAATATCTTCTTCCTTAATAGGTACTTTTTTGGGCTCACCATAAACTGCTGCGGTTGATGAAAATACAAAAGTTTTTACATCATATTGTTTTGCAACATCTAACAATGATAAAACTCCATTTGTATTTACATCAAAATATTCAATTGGTTTTTCAACTGATTCTGGAACAACAATTAAACCAGCAAAATGCATAATGGCTTCAATATTTTTTTCTATCTTAAAAACATTTTCTATCTCTTTTTTATTTCTAATATCTACATTATAGAATTTTGCTTTTGGATGTATATTTGAATCAAAACCTTTTTCTAAATTATCGATTACAACTACATCATAACCTTTTTCTATCAACATATATGTCGCATGAGATCCGATGTATCCTGCTCCGCCTGTTACTAAAACTTTCATAAACACCCCTTAGTTCTTTTTATTAGTTAATTTCATGCCTGATAATGCAATATCTAAGTTTATTAACTCTTTTTGTATTTCATCAGCATAGTTAAAATCAAAATTAATTTCTAACTTACCTCTAAAAAAATCAGTAACTTGTTCTTCAGTCATGTTTTGTAATTGTTTAATCATTGAATTTCTAATAAAATCGGGTGTAACAAGTTGATCTTCTTGTGATTTTAATTGTTTTGTAAATAGGAAAATTGAATCAAAAATTTGTTTAACAGAACTAAAAGCAATCTTATCAATCATTTCATGAAATTTAACAGTTCCTTCTTCGGTATAAATCTGATATGGATTTTTTTGTGAATATTGAACAATATTTGAAGATGATCTTAATTTATCCATAATATTAATATGATCTTGTCAATATTGATCTAAATTAGTTAATAGTATTTCTCTTAAGTATGATTGAAATGGTCTAGTTGATCCTTTTTGAATAATTTGTTCATCTTGTAAATCAAAAATACTTTGCATTTTTTTATTAATAAAATCAGGAACAATATCTGTAGGAAGATGGATTAATTCTTCTTTTTTAAATGCATAATATGGTTCTTTTTTAAAGAAAGTTTTATTTATAAAATTAATCAACGAATCATAGTTAATTGAATCATTTTCGTTTACAATGTCTGGCATATAAAGAATTTGTTTTGAAACATTTTCAATCATTCTACGAACAATGCCTGTTAAATTTGGCAACTCTAGAATATTGTCTCTTTGTTTATAAAGAAGTTCTCTTTGTTTACGAACAACATCATCATAATTTAAAACACTTTTACGAGAATCATAATTGAATCCTTCAATTTTTCTTTGAGCACGTTCAAAAGCTTTAACAATTTGACCACCAGTTATTTTATTATCTCCAAATGATTTGAATATTTCTTTTCATTTGTCTTGTAATGAAAACCTTTTAATTAAATTATCTTCAATAGATAAAAAGAATTTAGATTCTCCAACATCGCCTTGTCTTCCTGATCTACCTTTTAATTGATTATCAATTCTTCTTGATTCAGATTTGTCTGTACCTAAAACATAAAGTCCGCCAACTTCTTTAACACCTTCTCCTAATTTAATATCTGTCCCACGACCAGCCATATTTGTTGCAATTGTAATAGCTCCAAGAACACCTGCTTTTTTGATGATTTCAGCTTCTTCGGCATTTTGTTTAGCATTAAGAACTGTATGATTCAATCCTTCCTTAACAAGAAGTTTGTGTAAATATTCAGATTCTTCAACTTGAGTGGTACCTACAAGTATTGGTTGTCCTTTTGCATGTATTTTTTTTATTTCTTGAACTAATGCTTTGTATTTTGCTTCCATTGTCAAATAAATTTGATCCTCATGGTCAATTCTTACTATTGGTTTATTTGTTGGAACTACATTAACTCTCATGTTATATGTATTTATAAATTCTTGTTCTTCTGTTTTCCCTGTTCCTGTCATTCCTGAAAGTTTTTTAAACATACGGAAAAAGTTTTGATATGTGATTGTAGCTAATGTTTTTGTTTCTGGTTCAATTTCAACATTTTCTTTTGCTTGAATTGCTTGTTGCAATCCTTCTGAATATGAACGTCCTTCCATAATACGTCCAGTAAATTGATCAACTAATTCAATTTTTCCATTTAGAACAACATATTCAAAGTCCTTTTTCATAATTAAATTAGCTCTTAAAGCATTTTGAATTCTATGCACAATTTCTGTGTTTTCTATTTTGTATAAATTATCAGTTTTGTATCATTTGTTTGCTTTTTCAACACCATTATAAGAAAGTGAAATTCCTTGAGTTTCTTGATCTATGAAATAATCACCGGGTTGTAATGATTTAACAAATAAATCTGCATTTGTATATAATGACGATTCTTGTTGTTCACCACCAGAAATAATCAAAGGTGTTTTTGCTTCATCAATTAGAATTGAATCAACTTCATCAATTAAAGCAAAATTTAAACCCCTTTGTACCTTCTCATGAATATTTTTAACTGTATTATCTCTTAAATAATCAAAACCAAGCTCTGAGTGTACTGAATAAGTAATATCACATGCATAAGCTTGTTTTTTCATTTGAGGAGACATATCTGCTTTATTTAAACCAACCGTTAAACCTAATCATTTAAATACTTCTCCCATTTCTTCTGAATCACGTTCTGCTAAATATTCATTAACTGTTGAAACAATTACACCATTACCGTCTAAAGCATTTAAATAAATAGGAGCAATTGATGTAATTGTTTTTCCTTCACCTGTTTTCATTTCAGCAACAGAACCCATATCAAGTATTAATCCACCAAGCATTTGAACATCAAATGGTCTTTTGCCTAAAACTCTAAATGTTGCTTCACGAGCAACTGCAAATGCTTCAACTTTAATATCCTCTAACGTTTCTCCTCTTTCTAATCTCTGTTTAAAAAATCTAGTTTTAGTTTTTAATTGTTCATCAGATAAGTTTTTGATTGATTTACCTAAATAATTGATTTTCTTTAAAAGAGCTTCTGCTTCTCTAAATTCAGCAGATTTAAAAGCCATTTCTTTAATGGTTCTTTTATTTCTTTTTTCTTCTCTTTTTTTAACAGCAACTTCTTCTTTTGTCATTTCTTTTTGTGCCATTAATTTAAGATCTTCTTCGCTCTTTTTGAATAATTTCATATTCCTTAAATTTTAATAAATTTAAGTTAAATATTCCTAAAGAAAAATTAACTTACGATAAAGTTTTGTTTTTGTCATTTCTCATAATTTTCTAATGAACCAAATTTTTTAATATTTAATAAATCTTCAAGGATTGTAATTCCATATGAAAGCATAGCAAACAAAATTAATGTTACCAATAACATTACCCTTGAAATGACTATTTCAACATATGATCTATTTACTGCAGATATTAACTCTTTATCTAATTGAGCTATCAAAAATACATCAAGAATAGGTTGAATAACTGTTACAAAAAAAGCAAACGAAATAATTACTATTGCAACTATTGAAAGAGGTTTAAAAAACTTATTGTTTGTTTTTTCTTTTAATTTTATTTTTTCTTTCAAACATCCATATATTGATGCTGTAATAAATGAAAAGGCAAATAATGATGTTCATGTTCCCATTAAATCTGCAAATGAATATAACTTATTCATACCAGATCCATATAAATCCCCATAACCTGATTGATCGATATATGCTAATGAACCAATTAATGTAAAAATAATAACAATTGGTGTTGAAATTGCAACACAATACATAACACCAATTTTTGGTTTTTCTTCATTTAGTTTATTTTTAAATTTAATTGAAAATGGAAGTTCTCCTTCTTTTATTAAATCTTCAACAAAACGGGGTGCTCACATTGAAAATCCATTTAAAATACCCATTACACCAATTGCTATAGCTAAATTAATTATCCCAAATAAAATTGCGCCAACCCTTCCTCATTTTTCAATCATATAAAAACTCATATCAAAGAAATTTCCACCATTAATTGACATTGAAATAGCTATTATTAAATAGATAGCTGTTGTAAATAAAAGTCCAAATAAAATTACTTGAGGGGTTTTTTTAGGTTCCTTCATTTCTGACTGTAACCCAGCCACAACATAAAACCCATCATATGCAAAGAAAATTGCACTAATAGCCATAAACATACCTAAACCAGGAGCAAATTTTAAAACTGATAAACCCGCTTCAATTGAATCATTAATTGTTTGAGATTCATCTTTCAAATCAATTGTTGGTTTTTGTGGAGACATTGATACACCATCTCATCCTCCTGCATTCATACCAACTAAAATAAATCCAATCAATGTAACTAATACTAATGGTAAAAATTTAATATATGTAATTATTTTATTTTGAACATTTCCTATTTTTGACGATAAACCTGAGATAAAAATAAAATATGTTGATAATGATAAGGAAATCAAAGTTCACAACAACCAATCAACACTTGTACCAAAAGTTGCTCCTTGATTATTACTACAAATCAAAGCACTTAAACCATCTTGCAATGACATAATCACATACAATGGCATAAAAAAATATGTTAATGGTAAATAAATATAAAACATAAAATTCTTGCATGCCTTAAATGTTGTTCTACTATTAAAAACCTTTGCTCACCCAATAACAGATAAATTATCATTTCTTTTTGAAGCAACTTCAATTAATGAAAGAGCCATTGCAACAACAGAAAAAGCTGCAATTATTCAACAAAAAATAGCTAATATAAACGAATTTTGAGAATTATTAAGAACGGCAGATGATTTAAAAAAAATTCCTGCACCTATTGATGAACCCATAACAACTAAAATGGCAGAAAAAAAAGAAATTTTTTTCTGTTTTGTTATGTTATTATTATTTTCTTCCTTATTCATAAGATGTTTAAATTATAACTTTTAAGACTAATTTATATTTTAAATTTAGAAATTAATACACCTAATTTTTATAAAAAAATTATTCACTTAAAGACTTATAATAATATATGTTAAAAATTAGGAGATGAAATTATGAAAGCTAAAAAAATTATTTTAGTAGGGGCTGGGGCTGTAGGATGTTCATTCCTATACTCAGCAATGAACAGAGGATTAGCATCAGAATATGGGATTATTGATGTTAACAAACAAAATGTTGAAGGACAAGTATTAGACTTTGAAGATGGTAATGCACCTATGGATTATCCATTTAATGTATTTGCTGCAACATACAAAGATTGTAAAGATGCAGACATTGTTGTAGTTACAGCGGGTAGACCACAATTACCAGGTGAAACAAGATTAAACATGGTTGAAGGTAATGCTGTTATTATGAAAGATATTGCTGAAAACATCAAAAAATCAGGATTTAAAGGAATCACAGTTATTGCTTCAAACCCAGTAGACATTCTTACATATGTTTACCAACAAGTAACAGGATTTGATAAAAAAACAGTTATTGGATCAGGTACTTCATTAGATTCAGCAAGATTAACAAGAGAAATTTCAAAAAGATTAAACATTGCTCCACAATCAATTCAAGCTTATGTTCTTGGAGAACACGGAGATTCATCATGTTCAGCATTCTCAGTTGCAACAGTAGGTGGATTACCACTATCATACTTTGCTAAAAAAGGAAGAATTAACGAAAAAGAATATCCAAAAATTCATGAATATGTATGAAGAAAAGCATATGAAATTATTGATAGAAAAAGAGCAACTTTCTACGGAATTGGTGTTAACTTAGCAAATATTTGTGAAAACATCATTAGAGATTCAAGAAAAGTATTAGCTATTGGTGCTTACTTAGATGGACACTACAAAAATAAAGGTGTTTATACAGGAGTTCCTGCAGTTATTGGAGCAGATGGTATTCAAGAAATTATTGAATTACCAATTAGTCCAGCAGAGCAAAAACAATTTGATAAATCAGTAAAACAATTAAAAGAAGTTATTGCTAAAGCAGAAAAAGCTATTAAAAAAGCTCCTGCTAAAGCAAAAACATCTAAAAAATAATTATATTGATATAATTATTGTGCAATAAATGCAATTATAAAAGGAGAAAAAATGAAAGTACAAGGAACAAAATTAATAGCATTAATATTAATGTTAATTCCAGTAATTTCAATCATTGGTTTTATTTTATATGTTTTAGACATGTTAAAAGGAAATTGATCAGTTATTGAATTAATTGTTGCTTTATTAACAATTCCATTCGGATTCTTAGCAGCAATCTTCCTATGATTAAATGCACTAGGAATCATTAAACTATAATTTAATATTTAGTAAATTAAGAAAGGCAAGACATTTTATATGTCTTGTTTTTTGTTATAATTAACAATTATGAAAAAAGTTATCACAATTACAATAGAAATACCAAAAAACTCAGCTATTAAATATGAATATGATAGATCTACTAAAAAAATTAAAGTAGATAGAATTTTAAGAGATGGATTTAAATATCCTACAAATTATGGTTTTATTCCAGAAGCATTAGATTGAGATGGAGATGAATTAGATGTTCTAGTATATTCTGATGAAATTTTTGTACCAGGAGTTGAATTAGACGTAAGAATTATTGGAGCTATGAAAATGATTGATGATGGAGAAACTGATACTAAATTAATTGCAGTTCACAATGATGACTATAGATTAGACAAAATAAATTCATTAGATGATTTACCTAAAAAATGACTTAAAGAAGTAGAGAAATTCTTTTCTACATACAAAAATTGAAAACGCCCTGATATAACAAAAGTTCCGGGCTTTGAAAATGTTGAATGAGCTATCAAAGAATATAATGAATGTTGTAAATTAATGAAACAATATGGAAAATTACCAAAAGAAAAATTTGTTAAAGAAATGCAAAAAAAACACCCAGAAAAATATGAAATTTAATTTAGTAGGAGTTTAATGAGTCATATTAAGAAACATACAAAACTTTTAATAAGTTCAACAGCACTTAGCTTTGCTGTTGTTCCTTTTGTAGTTTCTTGTTCACAAGATAATTCACATTCACAATCTTTTCAAGATGAAATTGATCAACAATATAAAATTTTTTATAATGCATTAAAAACTGATAAAACTTTTTATATTCAAAACTTTAATTTTAATAACTCAAATTCCATAATAATGAGTTTAAAAGAAATTTCTTCTTTTATAGTAATGCCTGAATTATCAACAAAATTCAATTATGAATTCATAGTTACAAAACAAAATGATAATCGAAATTCAAATAAATTCGAAATTCAAATTGAAATGCTAGTAAAAGAAAAAAATAAGGATAGACAACTAAATCCATCAAACATAAATTGAAAAACAAAAATAATCAATAATATTGAAAGTAAAGAAATTAATGAAGCAACAGATTTATATCAAAAATTAGAAAGTTCTTCTATTGCCATTACAAATAGCAAAAACGAAGCATTGAGTGATTTTTCTACTGTTCTACCATCTTTTGTTGAAGCAACTATTAGTTCAACAAAAATAACAATAAACGATTTCCCTTCATCTAGCACAAACTTCAATCTAAATAAATCATATTCATTCAATGATGCAAAAGGAGAAATTATTATTACATTAGATTTGATTGACAAATCAAATGGTCTTAAATATTATGTTGATAATTATAACGATGTTAAAAATAAAATTTTTGCAGGTTTTTCTACATTAGAAAAAAAATCAGAAGAAATTGAGTCAATATTTAAAACTATTTCAAGAACATTTTCATTAAAAAGTGTTGCCAATGAAAAAATTCTTCCTTACTTGCCATCTTCGATAACTAATATTAATGAAATGCTTAATTTATATAAAGAAATAGTTAAAATTAAAGATGATAATGAACATATTAAAAATATCATTGAGTTATTAGAAAAAAACAACACAGAATGATTTAATTTAACAATGACAACAACAAATGCAAATGATGTCAACGGAACACTAACTGTTGAATATAATTTATTTGATAAATTTACTGGATTCCAAATAAAACCAAACAATATTACAAGAACTGCAACACTTAATAATATGCTTTCTTTAACCATCAAAGACGAAAATGATAAAGAAGATTACTCACAATTAGAAAACGCTTACCAAGCATACAATTTAGTAAAAACAATTAAATTACTTCCAGAAAAAAGTTATTCAACGGAACCAAGCACTATTTCAACTATTGATTTAAATTATTTAACAAATAATACAAACATTCAAAGCATAGTACCACAATTTAAAATTGAAAATGAATATATAATGTTTTCTTTAAAGTCAAATGAAATAACAAATAATTTTAGATTTAATATAACAAATACTAAACCATCGATAATTGATAATATAAGAGGAATTGTTCAAATTCCAATTCAAATGCAAATTGAACTTAAAAATGATTTTGATAATGATGGTTCCATAGGTGATAATGAAACACAATGAATAAATTTCTTACCTCCTAAATCAAAAAATATAGATGGTACATTCAATTCGGCAGCCGAATCATCTAATCTAATGATAGGAAATTATTTGACAAACGAATTAAAACAAACTAATAAATTCTATAGTGCAGTTAATAGCATTCAAAATAATTTAATAGAAATAATAATAAAAGATGAAACACATTATAATGACTATTTAGAAACATGTTCATCAGATGAATCAAAAATTGAAGAATTATTCGCAGATCAAATTAAATATCAATTATTCCAAGCATTATTAAAATACGACAATAGTGAAAACACTTATAATGAATTTCAAAATATTTTAGAAACATATGAAATTTCCTTAGACTTAACATCAGGTAAATCTGTATTTGTAAGTTCAAGTCAAACAAATAAGTATTTTGAATTATCTGATGCAGTTAATTTGAGACTTAAAACAATTGCTGATGATGAAACAAATTCAAAATATATCGATTGATTAGAAGGAAGCACTACGCCAAAAGATTTCCCAAAAATAAAAATTAAAATAAAATATGAACCATAAAATTATGTTTAAAACTATTTATAAAAGATATGGAATAAGTTCATTTAAAGCTATTGATGAATTTAAAAAAGAAAATAGAATTTCAAAAATAGGACACACCGGAACACTTGATCCTTTGGCTCAAGGATTATTATTAGTAGCAATAGATGAAGGTACAAAATTAATTGAATATATTCAAAATAAGGATAAAGAATATAACGTTGTAATTAAATTGGGTTATTCATCTAAAACATATGATTTAGAAGGTCCAATAAAATTTAATTCTTTTAAAATACCAACAAAAGAAGAAATTATAAAAATTATCAATTCATTTATTGGAAATATAAAACAAAAACCACCTATATTTAGTGCTAAAAAAATAAATGGTAAAAGAGCATATGAGCTAGCTAGAGAAAATAAAAAAGTAAACATGAAAAAAATAAATGTAACCATTTATGAAATTAAAAATATAAAATATTCTTATCCTTTTGTCAGCTTTTCAACAACAGTTTCAAATGGCACATATATAAGATCATTAGTTAATGATATTGGTAAAAAATTAAAAACTGGTGCTTATATGATTTATCTAGAAAGAACAATGGTTAATGGTATTAAAATTAATGATGAAATTAATATTAAAAAATTTATAAATATTAAAACTACAAAAATTAACTCAAGAGAAAATTTGTTAGATTTAATTAATGGTAAAACTAAATATTATAAAATTAATGATGGTAATTATTTGTTAGAGTTCAACAACCAAATCATTGGTTTGATTGAAGTTAAAAATAATCAAATTATTAA
The DNA here is from genome assembly GCA_949288045.1 of uncultured Mycoplasma sp. Taxonomy (GTDB): domain Bacteria; phylum Bacillota_I; class Bacilli_A; order Mycoplasmatales; family Metamycoplasmataceae; genus UBA710. Next base: position 14,649 of record CASEIC010000023.1, read on the forward strand.
AAATAAATTATTTGGTAAAAAAATAAATTCACTAATAAAGCAAGGAGAATGAAATGTATAAACTAATAGCTTTTGATATTGATGGAACATTAGTAAATCACTTAGAAAATGAATTTGCTCCCGAAATACAAGATATGTTTAAAAAATTAAAAAAAAATGGTTATACAATCGTTTTATCAACCGGTAGAGATTTTATATCAATTAACAACTTATATAAAAATGAACACATTGATTATTACATTGGTGCAAATGGTGCTTTTATTTGGGATTGCAAACAAAACAAATATTTATTTAACTCAACCATTGATTTTAATGAATATAAAAAACTAAGTGAAAATGTATTATCAAGAGAAAATTTACATTTAAGAACAATAATTCTTTCTGATCAAAATAATGTGTTTGTTGATGTTAAAGAAAAAAAAGAACCATGATTTTGAGATTACTTTAAATCAAAATTTATTGATTTAAATCTTGCGAATTCAAAACTTGATAAAGAACATTTTCACTTAATTACTATAGAACACAAAACAAATTCATCAATATTAAAATTAGTAAATGAGTATTTCAAAAAAAATCAATCTACTATAGGTGTTCAAGCCTTCTGAACAAATGGAATTTTTATTGCAAATAAAGGAATTACAAAAGCTCATACAATAAAATTATTGTGTGAAAAATTAAACATAGAAATGTCAGAAGTTATTGCTTTTGGTGATGGAGAAAATGATAAAGAAATGATTAAAGAAGTTGGGCTTGGGATTGCAATGGGAAATGCTGTAAATGAATTGAAAGAAATTGCTGACGATGTTACAATTGACGTAACTAAATTTGGAACCAAATTTTACTTAGAAAAATTAGGATTAATATAATGGATGTTTATAAATTTGATATATCAAAAAATTTCAATAATGAATTTGAATCAGGATCAATTTTATTATTGGGTGAATTTGAAGTTTTTCATAAGGGGCACTATAAACTTTTTGAAAGAGCAAAGCAACTTATTACAAACAACAATAAAATTGGAATCTTAATTATTGACCATAAACAAACAAATACATTTCAAACATTGGAAAATCGTCTTAATAATCTTGCACAAATTGGATTTGATTTTGTAATTGTTGCGGATTTTAATTTTGATTTTAAATCACTTGAAGGTGATCAATTCATAAAATACATTGAAAGTAGCTTTGGCGTTGGAACTTTTATAATGGGAGAAGATTTTAGATTTGGAAAAGACAGAAAATATTCGGCCAATGACATTAAATCATTAACAACAGCAAATGTTGAAATTATTAAAATTTTCAAATACAATGATAAAAAAATATCATCATCAGATATAAAACAAATGCATGAATTTGGTGAATATAACATAATTAATCAAATAATTGTTAATCCATTAGTTTTTGACATCAATCTTTTTTCAAAAAGAATAAAATGAAAATCAGAAGCACCTCTTCCACACCATGGAAATTATTACTTTAAGATGTTGATGGATGATTATTGATATTCTGGTTTGATTCATTTTACAATTGATAAACAAATTGAATATAAATTAATAAATCATAATAGTGACAATGAAATATTTGACCAACTAACTAAAATTAAACTAATAAATATTGAAAGAATAATTACAAATTCAAGAGTAGATAATATTAATGAAGATGATATAAATAAAACAAAACTATTTTTCTCAAAAAAATAATATCATTATTTTATGGACAGGTACCCAAGAGGCTGAAGGGGGTGCTCTCGAAAAGCACTAGGAGTTTAACGACTCGCGAGGGTTCAAATCCCTCTCTGTCCGCCATATGTTAATTCGCCGAAATTATTTCTTTTAGTTCTTCATCATCAAGTAGTGATATTTTTTGTAACGCCTTTTTTATACCCATTTTTTCTACCATCTCTCTTATTTCTCTTGATTGCTCATCTCATTCATCATAAGATGTAAGCATTAAATAAATTGTTTTATCTAAATATGATGTGTCAATATTGTATTTTTTAAATTTGAAATATAGTGAAAAAATTCTTTCATCTCTTCTTAATTTTTTTATTGGATCTCTTCTTAATCTTGATATCTCATCTTTAATGGTTTTATCAAATATTCTTTTCATATTATCCTCAACATATTTATTTAACTCTGTGATATTAAATTCATATTCATTTTGAAGAACAATTAAAATATTTTTAAAAAATATTTCAAGCATATTTTTTACTTCTTTACAATATTTAAAATTATTTTCAACCAATTCATATGTGTACTTAGCTTTATCTTTATATAAATTTCCAAGCATTAAATGTGTAGTATTGATAATTCAAAACTTTCTATAAAAATATGGTTCAAATTTCTCTACTCACAAAAACCCTTTATTTAATTTACAATTGTTTTTTTGTGTTTTATCTAAAACTATTTCAAAATAATTTTCTGCAAAAATGTCTAAGGGATTATCTAAATTAACTATTGGAACAATTCTATCAACAAGGGTATCAATATAATTTGGTCCATCAATATTTAACATGTTTTTTAAAATAGATGTTGCTCTATTATCATTCTCAAATGAAATAATGTTTATTTTAGAACTATTGTCAAACATATTTAAAATCAATTTAATATTCTCTATGATTTTTGAAAAATTTTTACTTCCACACGAGGTAGATATATATTCAAATTCAAAATTATTTTTTAAACTTTTTATCTTATTTATATCTTTTATTATTCCAAAATCATCTTTAGTTAATATTTGAGATGTTTTATCATTATAAATTATCTTATACTGTTCTTTTTTTAATAATTGATCTAATAAGTCACTATTTACATCAATAAAAAATACATAAACATCATTCATCTTATATAAAGGAGCCATTAATCCTCTTCCTATATTTCCTGCACCAAAATGAATTGCTGCTTTTTTCTTTTTATTTGTCATTTAATTCCTCTTCGATTCATAAAACATCTTCAAATGTTGTAACTTTTCTTAAATTTGAAATTTGATTTAATGTTTTTATTTTAAATCCTTTTGACAACAATATATCTGTTAAATCTAAATCCTCTTTTTCAGATAGAATTTGATCTTCATATTTAATTAAATCTTTTCAAAAATATGATTGCGGATTGTATCCGGCTAATATTTCTTGTTTTTTAATAACTTCTTTAATAAAATTGTCTTTATCAATTTTGAACATCGTATCAAAAACAATGTTACATGTAACTTGTCCTTGTCCTTGTTTTGCGTTTTTTTTATGCAAATCAATATCTCTTTTATCTAAAAAAATTCTTGCTGCTTCATGTATAAAAATTAAATCATTATCTTTTGCTATCTCTTTCATTTTTTTATATCCATTTTTTAATGACTCTAATCTTGTTTGGCCATTATTGGTAAAAATTATTTTTTCCGATTTATAAATATCATCTTGATATTTAGGATCACAAACAATAATGATTTTATCTATCTCTTGAATGATGTTTTTTAATAAAAAATTGATAATTAAATCATCATTAACCATATGGTATTGTTTAGGAACTTTTAATTTGGTCCTTGATCCTATTCCACCTGCAAGTAAAATCATATAATTCATAATTTTTAAATTTTAGCATATAAAATATAGATTAACTTATCTCATATACATCAAGGACACACATTATGGAAAGAAAAGAAAAACTTCTTAAATTTTTTAAAGAATTTCACGAATTATCATTAAAAGAGAATTTTTGATACACCGCACAAGCGGGTACATTGCTTGGTGCTGTTCGTGAAGGAAAAATGATTGAATGAGATGATGATATTGATTTAGGTATTAGTATTGAAACTTATGAATTTTTAAAGAAAAATTATCCTAATAATCTTTTAGAAATAGACAACAAAGGATATCCTTTTTTAATGGCTAAATGAGTTCCAGATGTTAATAATTATTTGAATGATACTATTTTTATTGATCTATTTCTAATGATTCCATCCACAAATAAACGTTTAAAAAAATGAACTACTTTTTGAAATACATTTAGGTTTTCAGAACAAATGTTAAATAAAGGGTCAAAATATAAATGTTTTTCAGGAAATTTAAAAATTCTTAAAGTTGTTTTATGACCATTCCAATGAATAACTAAAAGAATTAAATATGATGAGATTAAATCAATTCTTTATGAAAAAGAAAATCCTGAATTTGTCCAATTTGTTAATGCTCCAAATTCAAAAGTGGAAAAAGAAAAAAAATTATTAAATATATGAGAAAGGGAATTGCATAATTTTCACAACTTTAAAATTTTTATTCCTAAATATTATGATGAATGTCTAAGATCTCATTATGGAGATTCATATATGATACCAAGTAAAGCAGAACATAATTTTGAACATATAGATACTATTAATATTAGAAAAAGAAAATAATATATAATTCACTATTATGAATACTCTTGAAGAACACAAAAAAGAATTAATTGCATTCTATAAAGAATTTAAAAATATATTAGATAAAAATAATTTGTGATACATTGCAGAATTTGGAACACAATTGGGTGCCGTTCGCGAAGGAAAAATGATTGAATGAGATGATGATATTGATTTAGGTATTAGTATTGAAACTTATGAATTTTTAAAGAAAAATTATCCTAATAATGTCTTAGACACAGATCAAAAGGGTTATCCTTTTGTTTTTCCTAAATGAGTAAAAAATAAAAATAATTTTCTAAATACAGATATTTTTATAGATATTTTTTTAATTGTTCCAACAACATATAAAAAAATAAAAAAGTATAAAAGTGATTCAACAATATTCAGATTTTCTAACCAAATGTTTAATAAGGGCTCAAAATACAAGCCAACAGATGGATTAGGTAAATTTTTGAAATGCTTGCTATTTCCTATCCAATGAACAACAAAAAAACTCACAACATCCAAGGCTATTGAAATGGTTTATGAAAAAGAGAGTCCTGAAATTAATTTATTAATGAATTTACCAATACTTCCAAAAAAAGATATTGATGGACAAAACAAAAGGCCTTTAAATATTTGAGAAAGAAAAGAAATTGATTTTCATGGTACAAAAATATACATTCCAACTGAATATGATTATTGTTTAAAATTAAGCTATGGCAATAATTACATGACTCCCATAAAAACAAATAGAGCCAGAAAACACATTGATACGATTAACTCAGTTTATCTGGTTAATATTGAGAAAGAGAAAAATAAATAATGAAATATTCAATTATTATTCCCCACTATAATAGACCTGATTTGATTGTTAAAACTATTGAATCTTTTAAAAATTTAAAAGATAAAGAAATTTTGATTATTGATGATGTTTCTACTGAAGAAAACTTAAATAGATTAGAAAATAATATAAATAAACTAAATTTTAAAAATGAAATTAATTTAATAAAATCAAATACAAAATTATACTTACCAGGAGCAAGAAATAAAGGACTTGATTTAGCAAAGGGTGATTGAATTTATTTCATCGATGATGATGATGAGGTTACTCCTAAATTTGTTAAATGATTAAATAAAAATAAACAAAATAAAAAATATGATTTTTATCGTTTTCCTAATATTGAAAGATTAGATGAAAAAAATAAAATGTATATTTATAAATGATGACATGAAAAATATTCGGCACAAGTTTCAACTTATTTATTTAATAAACAATTTTTGAATGATTCTAAAATTAAATTCAATGAGGAAATTCATTATGGAGAAGACTTTGAATTAATGATACAAATCTTTGATTTAGAAAAAATTAAGTCAAAATACATTCACTTATTTGCTTTTTACTACAACAAATTCACAAATATTGACAGTATGATTAGAAACAAAGAAGAAACGCCTTCTAAAAAATTAAAAGCTATTGATATCATCCTTAATTCAAATTACAAAGATAAAGAAAGTTATGCTTTGAGTTTTTTGGTTGGCGATTTCTTTTTTTCATACAAAAAAAATGCATACTCAAATGAAAAAGAAACATTTAAAATTTATAATGATTTTTATAAAAGGATTAAACCAAAATTCAAAAACTGATGAAATATTTACTTACCATGAAAAATTAACTATTTCTCAATGAAAAAATATTTAAAAAAAGGAAGAAAAAAATACAAGGTTTAGCAATGAAATACTCAATTATTATTCCCCACTATAATAGACCTGATTTGATTATTAAAACTATTGAATCTTTTAAAGATTTAAAAGATAAAGAAATTTTGATTATTGATGATGTTTCTACTGAAGAGAATTTGGAAAAATTAAGAAGCGCTATTACTGAAATGCCAGATCAAAATATCATTTTATATGAATCTGAGGGGGGGGTAAAATATTATCTGTCAGGAGCAAGAAATAAGGGCCTTGATTTAGCAAAAGGAGAGTGAATCTACTTCATTGATGATGATGATGAAGTTACTCCTAAATTTGTTAAATGATTAAATAAAAATAAACAAAATAAAAAATATGATTTTTATCGCTTTCCAAACATAGAAAGATTAGATGGAAAAAATAAAATGTATATTTATAAATGGTGACATAAGAAATATTCGCCTCAAATATCAACATATTTATTCGATTCTAATTTTTTTAATGAAACAAAAATTAGGTTCAACACAAAAGTGCCTTATGGAGAAGATATATTTTTTCAAATGGAAATATTTGAAATTAAAAAAATTAAAAGTAAATACAAACACCTTCCTGCTTTTTATTACAATAGATTTTCTAACATTGAAACTATGATGAAATCTAAAAAACATGATCCAAAAAATCATTTAATTTGAATTGATGAAGCATTAAAAACAAATTACAAAGCCAAAAAATCTGACTCACTTACATTCTTCGGTATTTATTTCCAAAATATGTATAAACAAGGAAATTATGAAAATAAAAAAGATGCTTTAAAAATATTCAAAGAATACTATGACAAAATAAATCCAACATTTAAAGATTGATGAAAAGTAAATCTTCCTTGAAAATTTGCTATTAAATCTTTTAAAAAAGAAGTTAAAAGAATAGAAAGAGAAAAATAAATAATGAAATATTCAATTATTATTCCACATTACAATAGACCAGATTTGATTATTAAAACTATCGAATCTTTTAAAGATTTAAAAGATAAAGAGATTTTGATTATTGATGATGTTTCAACGGAGGAAAATCTTGAAAAGCTTAGAACTGCTATTAATAAGATGTCAGATCAAAATATTACTTTATATGAATCTGAGGGGGGGGTAAAATATTATCTGTCAGGAGCAAGAAATAAGGGCCTTGATTTAGCAAAAGGAGAGTGAATCTACTTCATTGATGATGATGATCGCGCTACTCCTAAATTTGTTAAATGACTAAACGAAGCAAAATTAAATGAAAACATTATATACAGATTTCCTTACATTACAGAAACAAATAAGAGCACAACAAAGGTTTTTATGTGGCTAAAAAAGAATTTTTTCTATTCTGTTCAGGTTTCAACATTTCTAATTAATAAAAAGATTTTTAATAAATATAATTTAAGATTTTTTGACAAAACCTTTGGATACCATGAAGACACATGTTTTGCAAATGATATTTTTTCATTTGGTATTAAAATGAAATATGTAACTAGAATGTTTGCAATTTTTTATAATAGGTCAAATATCTCTATGACTAGAGGCAAAGCAGATTCTATTGAAAAATATATTATTTCTCTTTGAAACTTAAATTCAAATGCAAAATATTTTAAAACTTTTGGAATTATAATGCTTTATCATTATGAAACAAGAATTTTAAAACAGGATTTTATAAAAGATCTTGAATCTAAAAAAATATTTATTGAAACATTTGATAAATTAAATATTAAATTCAAAGATATTTGAAGACTTGATTGATTTAGATTATTTTATTGACCTACTTTTAAAAGAAACATAAAAAAATGAAGAAAAGAAATTGAAGCAAATAAATAAATTGCTTATATATTGTTTTTTATTCAATTTAAATATTTGGTAAATATTAATGAACAGCCAAATATTTTTTTGTTATCAAATATTTGATAATCAAAATCCATAAAAGCTTTATTATTTTTTTTATATTGTTTTGAGAAATTAGTTAATAACAATTCATTGAATAAAATTGGTTCATTATTGTTTCTTGAAGCTAATTTTGATAAAGTGCTAGCATAGTTAACCGATTCACCAATAAAGACAATATCCCTTTTTTTATTTGTACCTATCACTGAAACATAATTATCAAATGAAAATCATACACCTATACCGAAATCAATAAACTCATTTGTTTCGTTTCATTCTTCACCAAATATATTTTTACTTATCATCTTGTTTAAATGATTTTTGAAAGTATTTAGCTCTATGCAACAATCAAATGACTTGTCAATATCTTCCTTTGTTTGTGCTTTAAATATTCCATAAACTGAATCGCCTTGAATTTTAATAAATTTTGCATTATAAATATTCATTATTTTAGATATTCCAAATGCAAATTCGGATAGTATTTTTGATCAATCTTCGATTTCAAATTCTTCAGTTTTATTTTTGGAATCAACAATATCAACAGCTATACAAATAATGGGTAATTTATATAATTTATTATCTTCCATTTGATTTATAAAATTCTGACTAGGAAATTCATTGAGTACTTCAATTTTTTCACCATTATCAAATTTATTCTTTATATGATTATTTAAATTTTTTCACTCTTTATCATTCATGTTCTACCTCCAAGAATTTATCTAAACTTATAAATTTAACATCATTAAATTCTGTGTTAGTATTTTGGGTAATTACTACTTTTTTATAGTCACTAAATTCTTTACTATTTTTAATAGTTTCATTAAATTTAATTGAAACTTCTTTAACATTCATATCTTTAATATATTTACATTCAATTAATAACTTTTGATTAGGCAACACAAAATCAATTTCATTTTGTTTTTCATTTCTAAAATAGAAAATCTGATTTAATGATAATTCGCTCATGTAAAGATAATTTAAATGATTAAATACAGCGTTTTCTATTAAAGAACCTAATAAATTATTATTTAATTTCTCGAAGTTATTAAAATAATTAATCATTGATTTGTCTTCATAATATATTTTGTTTTTTCTTTTTTCATTTTTGTCTGAATATTTAGGAACAAAATGAATTAGTTGCGAATTTCTCATCATTTTTAAATATTCGGAAACAGTCTGACGCGTAATGTTTTTGGTTTCTAGTTGAGATATGTTTGTCTCATTACCAACATAATTATTTATATCTTTTAAAAGGGATCAAAATTTAGTTGAATCTACATTTTTTTTATTGTCCTCATAAATTATTTTGTCAATAATTATTTCACCTACTAACTCATTATATTGAACAAAGCAACTTAAATAATTTTTATTCTTTGGATATGAACCAAACTTTAAATAATTATCTAATTTTTCATCGGCTCAAATTTTCTTATACTCATCAAATAAGAGTGGTTTAATGAAATAAATTTTCATCCTGCCAACCATTGTTTCTTTTGTTAATGATGTTGCATTTGAACCTGAAACAATAAATCTAGCATTCTTATTTAAATCTATAACTGTTTGTAGAAAATTAGTTCAATCATTTAGCTCCTGAATTTCATCTAGAACAATCAATTTATACTTCTTATTGATAACTTCTTTTCTTAATTGTTCATATGAATCTTTTGAATTAATATTTTGAATTGATTTAATATTTAAATATAGAACTTTCTCAATATTATTCAAAACGTTGTCAATCAATTGGTTCTCATCAATTTGTTTATCTATAAACATATCATAATAATATTTTGCTAGTTGCAACATCAATGTTGTTTTACCTACTTGTCTCAAACCTACTAAGCATATATTTGAATTTGCAATTTTATTTTTTAAATTATTAAATATTTTCCTTTTAAAAGGATGTGAATGATTTATATTCTCAAATTCTTTTCTATACTGTTCAATTATATATTTCATAGAAATATTATATCATATTGTTAAGTGCACTTAACATTTTTTTGTTAAGTCAAGTTAACATAACTATTTTTCTTTTAAACTTTTGTGTTCTTCGAATCTTTCTTTACTATCTAAATCAAAAATATCTTCTTTCCCTACTTCAAATGCCTTTACTGGAACTCCATATCTTTTTGAACATTGAAGTACTAAAAATTCATAATATTCTTGTTTATCAAAATTATTGATATTATTCTTAATTAAATTAGAAAGTTTCTTATTTAAAACACAAACTTCTCTTTGATAAAAACCTTCCTTGCCCAATCCGTTTTTATCAAAGTCAATAATATTCTTATTTTTATCAAAAATTGTAAATCATTCATCTATATTCTTATTTTGCTCAACATAAAATAACGGGGTTTTATATCATTTTCTAAATAAATTATTGTTATTGATAATAATGTCTCCATTTACAATCAATGTGTTTGATAAATGTTCTTTAACAGCATTAATGGAAGTTACATTATTGTTGTTTTCTCATTCTTTATTAAGAATGATTTTTATATTTTTAAATTTAGATTTTAAATATTCAAATTGTTCTGCTAAATAACCAGTGACAATAATTATATTTTTAGTAACCTTTTGAAGTTCATTAATAATGTTCTCGATTATTGGTAGATCATTAATTTTAAGAAGAGGTTTAGGAATACTATCAGTTAATTCTCTCATTCTAGAACCTCTGCCAGCTGCTAGTATAATTGCATTCTTTATTCTGAACATAAAAACTCCTTAATTCCTTTTATCAATTTTTTGTTCTCCATCGAAGTTCCAATTGTAATTCTAATTCCTAAATTATCCTTTATTTTTCTAATTAGAATCCCTTGATTTTTTAATAAATAATTATAAAGTTTATCTATATTAAAACTTAAATCATAAATAAATATAAAATTAGTACTTGTTTTAAGGTATTTAATATTTAATTTATCAAACTCATTATATAAATATTTTTTTTGATCTTGAAGTATATTAAATTTTTCTTTATAAAACTCAATATCTTGAAGAGCTCAAAAAGCTGCCTGATAAGAATATTTACTTACAGGTAAATAATTTAATGTTTTTCTTATTAAAGTAATATTATCCTTATCAGACAAACAATAACCAATTCTAAAAGAAGCTAATCCAAATAATTTTGAAAATGTTTTTGTAATAATTAAATTTTTAAATTTTTTAATCAATGATAATTCTTGTTTGAATATCTTTTTTACATCAACGTCCATTGCATACTCAATATATGCGTGATCCAAAACAATTGTTATATGTTTAGGAACTTTATTTAAAAACTCTTCTATTTTTTTAAACAAAATGAAATGACCAGTTGGCATATTTGGATTAACAACATAAATCATTGTTGTATCTTTATCGATAGATTTAAGTGTCTCTTCTAAATCAATCTCTCATTTATTATTTAACTCAATTTTTTTAACACTTAAATCAAGAATTTTGCATGTTACTTCAATTCTTCCATATGTTAAATTCGGAATAATTGCATTTGACTTTTCATTATGATATCCAAATATTTTTGGTAAATGATCTAATATTGAATCTGAACCATTCGAAAATAAAATATTTTCATAATCAATATTAAATTCCTTCTTAAATAAATTAAGAATTTGATCATCTTTGTACTCAGGATAAATATGTGGTGATAATAATTTTATGTTTTTTTTCACTAACGGCGATGGTCCAAATTTATTTTCATTGTAATTCATTTTAATAATATATTTATGTTTATATAATCTTGCCAATTCTTTAGTATTTTCAAGATTTGCATCTGGTAATTGAAATAATTCTTGTTTTTTCATTTTGCACTCTCATAGTTATGATTCTATACTTTTAAAGTATATATTATTTACTTTTTAGTAAAATCATATTTATGAAAAATTTATCTATCATCATTCCTTGCTACAATATGGAAAAATATATTGTTAAGGCATTAGAATCAATAACTATTCAAAATAATCACAATGATTTTTGTGATGTATATGTAATTGATGACGGTTCAAAAGATAATTCAATTAATTTAATAAATGAATTTATTCAAAAAAATAATTTAACTAATTTTAAATTAATTAAAAAACAAAACGGAAATTGGGGTTCTGTAATTAACTATGCAAAAAATAAACTTAATTTAAATTCAAAATATATAACAATACTTGATGCTGATGACTATTTCAAAGAAGGATTATTTGATAAATTAAATGAAATAATTGAAAATAATTATGACTTAATTTTTACAGGCTTTTATGAAATAAAAAAGAAAAACAAAATTCATAATGGTTATTTAACTCCTCAAAGAGGTAATAAATTAATAGATAAAAAATATATGAGATTTCCTTCATTAATTCCTTTGTGTAAATTTTTTAAAACAAGTATTTTTAAAACAATGAATGATTTAAAAGAAGGTGTTTCATATCAAGATATTATTCTTTGAAATAAATTTGTAGATAAATCAAATACTTTTTATTACATTAAGCAAAACTACGGATATTATTTAAATCATAGAGAAGGGGCAAGTTCAACACAACCTTTTAATGAAAATCGAATCAAGTTAATGATGGATAATATTGATTTATTGATTTCAAGTGATAAATATACAAATGGTTATTTAATGGCTCTTTTAATGCATTTAAAGAAAAATACTCCAAAAGATAATAGAAAATATATTGCATTCAATAATACAAACTATAAACAAATTAATAAATTTAAATTATTATGATGTCCTTTAGGATCTAGAATAATAACTAAAATTGGTATGAAGATATACTTATTTTCACTACTTAAAAATGGGAGAATGAAGTAATGAAAAAATATAGAATAAAAGACATTATTATTTCATCAATTTGTTTTGTTCTCTTTGGGGTTGTTTTATTTTACATATTTATGGACGGCTTTGGTAAAAAAGGTTCGCATGGCGTTTCTGGTTTTATTGAGCAAGATAACTTAAGAAAAAGTTTGGGTGATTGATATCAATTAATTTTTTGAACATTTCAAGTTAATGTATGATTTTTAATCATTGGAATATCTTGAATGTTTTTAAGAAAAAATAAAATAATACAGAACATGTTTTTTTGTTCCTCGAGCTACTTACTATTTTGCCTTTTTGCAATGACAGTTTTTGAATTTAAATCATTTAAAACTAATGCTTACGAATCATCAAAAACATTGTTTGTTCATTGTATAATCCCGATTATTAGTTTTGTCATGCTATTATCAATTAGAAAAGATATTAAAATTCAATGAAAATGATTATGAATTAATTCTTTATATGTGACATTTTATATTGTTTTAACAATTATTATTTATTATTCATTTACTTTTGCGCCCGATTCTCAATATCCAAATAAGCCACTATGAATATATGGTTTTTTAGATTACAACAATCAAATTATGTTTGTTCCACTTAAAGGTATGGGATTAACTATTTTAGGTATATGTGCTCTTCTAATATTAACACCACTAGTGGGAATGATTTTATTTATATTTATTAAATTTATATTTAACATTAAAATTGAACCACAAATTAAAAAGGCAAACCTTTCTCTATAAAAATAAATATGTATAAACTAAATTTCAAATAATTATTGCTGATATTATTCCTAAAATTCAATATACAACTGATTGCTTATAAAAACTAGTTTTTACTTTAATATTATTTTTTATTATTTCTTCTTCTGTAAATGTACTTTTAATTCTTTTATATCTTTCGATTCTTGATTCTCCAATTCAAATTGTAAATAATAATAAAAGAGATATTCCCATTCAACTTAAAGTAAATATGAATCTTACCATCGCAATATGAACATTAATGTTTTTATATGCTGATATGGTTGTTGTATTTCCTTTATCTACAAATAATATTTCTTGAACGTTCTTCATAGCTCAGTCACTTATTCCTAAACCACCGGGCGTAATAAAATTAACTGCATTTATATTTCTTACTAATGAACTAGCAATAATTGCCTCAAAATATCCTTGTACATTGTTATTTACAAACATATTTGCAACCAACGATGAAATTACGCCCATATCAATTATTCTTCCTAAACATCTATATGCAAGTAATTCTAAAAATATGGCTGCATCTCTATATCAAACCCCTGTTGAAATAATTTTTTTTGTGGCTTGATTTATATTTGAAAACTCATATTGTAATTTTGCCCCTGATAGTGATGCGTCTCTTTCTATAATAAAAGGAAATCATTCAATAAATTTATTAAGATTTTTAGCTATTGATCTTTGCACTCATCAGCTAAAAGTTAATAAGGAAATCATTATGGCAGAAAAAATATCAATAAAAAATCCAACAAAAGCCAATATAACAACAGAAATTGATTGAGGGTCATTAGGATCTCAAATTGGTAATAAATAATCAACAAATGCAATAGGAGATAAAACCGCCGAAAATAAAACAATATTAATTTGTGTAAAAAACGATTGAACTAAAAAAGCTGCTGCAATAGGGGCACTTTTTGCTCCTTTTCTTCTTAAATATCAGTATCCTACTGATTCACCACCATAAATCATTGGAGTTATAGTAGAAATTGATATACTAATTATTTGTGCTGTTATCAAATGTCTTAATTTAACGTTTTCATTTAAAATCATCAAGACTCTTTTAACCAACATAGTATTTATAAATATGACAATTGTAGAACTTGCTATAAATACCGGAATCATGTAACCATATATTTCTTGTTCCTTAAGCATATAGTGGATTTGATGAAATAAATTTGAATTATTAGAGTTATCTAGAATAAATTCAAAAATAAATCAAAATAATAAAATTAAGATAATAGCAAAAATTGTATATTTAAAGAATCCTTTTCATGAAAATTTACCAATTTTAAATTGTGCTTTTAGATCCTTCAAAAAATCCAAACATTTTTTTTCTTGAATAATTAAATCAATAAATTCTTGGTCATATGTTGGTTTTATTTTTTTGCTTTTTATGAATGTTTTTTTTGATTCCTCTTTTGGTTTTTTTTCTTCTCACAATGAAAAAAATGTATTTAATTTTTCTTGTTGAGGAATATACTCAAAAATTATGTGAGAATTATTTTCAAAATAAATCTTATATATTTTTGAATGGAAAAATTGTTTTTTTTCTACTCTTAAAATTTGTTTTTCGTCTATCTTTGTTTGATTTTGTAATCTATAAAAAAACAATTTTGCTGATTCTACTATCATTGTTTCTGTTTTTTTACTATATCTATAGAATTTATTTTCATTATAAATATCTATCAAAACGTCATGAAGTGTTTTATTTTGTTTTTTGAAAAAAGATACTAATTTTAAAAATAATCTAATGTTTATTAATGGATCAGTACATAAATAAATATTTGATAATGATATAAATTCATGTTCTCCATCTGTTGCTAATAAAATATCTCTATTTTCAATATTGCTTAAATTTAAAAACATTGATTCTTGTCTTTTTATTTTTAAATTATTTGTTTTTGCATAATGTTTAATAAAATCACTAGCAGTATAATTTAATAAAATTGATTTATCACTTAAGGGTTCTTTCTCATATTTTTTCACATAATATAAATAAATAACTGCTAAATCATTTAATGTTAAAAATTTTCTTCTTTTTTTATGCTTTATAATAAATTCAAAACCATTATTGTTGTTTGTAAAATTTACAATAGCATCACATTTATAATTTCAAGACTTTAAGATTGACTTTCTTGCTATTGTGGTTTCATTGTCTTTCTTTTTATTTATTTCATTTTGATTAAAATCAATAACTTTATTTTTAATATTATTTCTTACAAAAAATTTATTTAAAATTTCTTTGTCAAAATCAAAATAATTTGAGACTAACAAATTTACATCATTAAAATCATCATTTGTTGATATTTCTTCAATATACTCATTAATATTTATATTTTTTAAACATGGAATTTCAACATTTGGAATATTTACTGAAATGTATCCTGTATTAATATTTTTTGATGTTATATTATCTGAAACAAACGGAGAAATTCTTGAACCATCTTTATTGAAGAAATTAATAGTATATTCTTTCTTATTGAATGAATGAGAAAAGGTTACAATACCATTAAAATCAATTTCTGAATTATTTGCTATTCAAACACTAATTGCATTGTTGGAAGGTTTATTATCTTGAGTAAAATATGATTTTATTTTAGAATCAATTAGTGTGGAAGCAAAAACTTTTGAAAAAAGTCTTCCAAACATACTTCCATCATGTGAAACTAAAATATTGTTCATTTTATTTTTTGTTAAAAAATCCGCATATGATTGAGCTAATGAATAAATGCTGTTTTCATTTAATTCTGTTGATTTTTCTCCAACTAAAGCTCTCACCATTCCCTCTTCAACAACTAAAACGTTAGGTCTTATATTACCCTTATCAAGTGATGATATTTCTAATGTGCCATTTACTTCTTTTTTGTTTGTGTTTTGTTTATTTGAATCGATAATTTGAGAGGTCATAATTAAATATTAATTATAATATAAAAATAAATAATAAAGGGGTTTAGTATAATGGTAGTACCGCAGACTCCAAACCTGCTTGTAGGGGTTCGATTCCTCTAACCCCTGCCATATCACATTGTGACCATTACAAGGAGAAAAAACATTGGATAAAACTATTATAAAAACAAATAAAGGTGATTATGCTGCATTATATTCAAAAGGAACTAAATATAATGATATTTGTATAGTTTACTATCATGGGTTGGGTGGAAAATCAAAAGTAAATAAACCTTTATTTTCTAAAGTTTGTGAATATGATTTTTACTCAATTGAAGAAAGGGGTCATATTGATTCCCTTCAAAAAGCTTCTATAATGCCTTCTAAACACGATAAAGATATTTTTAATGTTGTTTCTTCACTTAAAAATAAATACAAAAAAATTTATTTATGTGGTGAATCAATGGGTGCATTATTTATATCAAGGTATGCATATAAATGAAATGATGTTGATGCTGTTTTTGCATGATCTATACCATTTCAACCTAAAGATATAATGAAAGAAAATAAGAAAAAGAAATTTATTATATTCTTTAGAGTTTTTATGTGTTTTTTATTTGGATGGAATTATAAATACAAAGCTGTTGTTGATTATCCAAAACTAACAAATTCTAAGTTTTTAATGAAATTACATGATATGGATGTTGAAACCATGAATTCAACATCAGAAGAAATTGCAATTTGGAAGGCTTCATTAGGAATTAAAAGAAAATTTTTATATAAAAAATCAAAATGCCCAATCTATTATTGACAAGGCGAAAATGATATTATGTCGAATAAAAAACTACTAAAAAAAATGCAATCTAAAAATTTTATTAATGTACATGAAATTAAAAATGCAAAACATATATTGATGTTTGAAGAAGGATTTGATCAAATAACAAATAAAATGTTAGAGATAATAAAAACTAATCACTAACAAAATTAATTAATGATCTTAATATTATGTTATTGTCTAAATTATTTGTGTTTTGGCAAAAATCATCAAAACTTTGCGACAAATAATAAAATGATTTAACAACACTATTTTTATTTATTGCTCATTCTATTTTGTGTTTAAAACAAAACATTCCACCTTGATAAATGTCTACACAATATAAATCTTGATTAGATCCACAAACACAACACCTATCTAATATTAATGACTTCCCTTTTGTTTTTAAAGTAAAATTCGTTAAATATGACAATAAATATTTTTTATTAGTATTCTCGTTAAAAAAATAATTTAAATAATTCTTAAAAAAATCAGAATTTTTTTCTTCTAGTTGTTGAAATAAATAAAATAAAACCTCATTAATATCTTTATTTGATAAATCATC
>CASEIC010000024.1 GCA_949288045.1 uncultured Mycoplasma sp.
TTATTTGATTTTTCATAATTTTCTATGTTTTGATTAAATAAATCAATAGAATTAATTGGAGAAGAATAATTATTATTTTTATCTATTATAGCAATAGATTTTTTTTGAGAATTGATGTCATAACCTTCTGAAGTGTCTGAATTACTATAATATTCAGTATCTAAATATAATGTTAAATCCTCTTTATTTCTAAAATACATACCATTAAAATAATATGCATCATGGATTGATAAATATGAATCTTTTGCCTCTTTTTCAGTTTTAAACATTGAATTGTTCTTACCTCTATAAATTATTTTTTTATTTGGATTATTAAAATATATTTTTGATAATGTTGTTGGAGTTAAACCATATTTTTCATCGGAAGTAATATTGATATTTGAAGTAATTCCTGAATATTTTTTAATTTCATTAGTTAAAAAATTTCTTAAATCCTTTGGATTGCTAAAATAAATTAACTCATTATTTTTTGTGATAGATCATTTATTTCTATTTTCAACAAAAGAAATGGAATTAAATAAATTGTCTTCTACATAATTAGAAATTTCTGCATAACTATTAAAAACTCTTTCATTGTAATAATATTTTTTTGATGATAATGATTGATTTATATTAATCATAGATAATGAAACAGAACCAATAGTTATTCCTGCTATTGAAATGAAACCAATTATTGCAATTTTACTTTTGCTTTTTTTAGTCACAATGTTCCTTGAATTAATTCGTTTTAGTCAATTTATTACATAATACATTATGTAATACATAATTATTTTATCATAATTTATTTTTAAACAATTTGCATTATAATTATTGTTAATTATTTGGGAGCAATTTATGAAAAAATACTTAGTGTTTGATATAGGTGGAACATTTGTAAAATGAGCTATTGTAGATGAAAAATATAAGATAATTGAAAATGCTAAATGACGTTTTGAAGGTAAAACTGAAGGTAAAACTGTTTTAGTTAGAAAAATGGGCGAAAAAGTTCAAGAGATTGAAGCTAAAGAAAAAATTGCCGCAATTGGTATTTCAACTGCTGGTATTGTTGATCCAAAAACATTTAAACTTGTTGGAGAAAGTTTTAATATCAAAGGGATGTCGGGATGCGATTTTGCAAGAGAACTTAAAAAATATACAAAAGCAAAAGTATATGTTGAAAATGATGCTAATGCTGCTGTAATGGGTGAGTCTACATCAAAACAATTATCAAAATATAAAAATTTATTAATGATTACACTTGGAACAGGTATTGGAGCTGGTGTAATTATTAATGGTAACATTTATCGCGGTGGTTCAGGAATGGCGGGAGAAATTGGACACCAATTGTACAATGGAGAACGTTGAGAATATTTTTATTCAGCAATTGGTCTTTTAAGATTAGTTAAAGAAAGAAATGGTGTTGAAATGTCAACATATGAAATTCTTGAATCTAAAGATAAAAAAATTAAAGCAACTCTTGATGCATGATATACAGGTATAGCTCATGTACTAGCAAGTATTAATACAGTTATGAATTTTGAAGCATTGGTTATTGGTGGTGGAATAAGTGAATCACCATTGTTTGATCTTAAATTAATTGATAAAAAAATTAAGGAACATTTACCTCAAAAGCAATTTCATGGTACATATAAATTGTATAGAGCAACAATGGGTAACAATGCTGCTGTTTTAGGTATGGCAAAAGTTATTAACACTGCTAAAAAATAACAATTAATTTAATATATAATTAGATAACTATGGATAGTTGAGTAACTTGATTAATTTTTGGTTTATTAATTGCAGCGCTTGTTGGTTTTTTACTATTTACATTTATTAAGGACAAAAGAAAAAATAGAAAGATAACTGAAAAAAGAATTGAGTTAAGAAGAGCTACTGTTAAAACTTCGAAAGAACTTGCAATAAGAATTTATACATTAATTAGATTAAATGAAGATTTTATAAAAGAGGTAAAACCTGGGTCATCAAAAATAAAAATGAAAAACGTTACAACAACATGTAGAAATTTTTTAAAAGATATTTACGATTCTAAAGCTTTTAAAGTTATCTACATAGAATCAGATGAAGCAGATCCTGATTATGCTATAAATTTAAAAAAGTTAATTGATACAAATTCAAATTTATGATCTAAATATTGTTTAAATGAAATTAAGTATTTTGAAAATTTTCATGATGAATTAAAAAATGATGAAAAATTTGATGAACTTGTAAAAGAATCTGAAAAACTAATTAAAGAAGCATTTGATGAAGAGGTAAAAAGAAAATAATGACATTACCAAATAAGTTGACATTATTTAGAATATTTCTTGTTATTCCATTAATAACACTTTTTTGTGTTTTTATTTGATATGTTTTATGTATTCAAAATCCTAGTGGATTTGACAATGTAACCACTAAAACAAATTCTCAATATTTTTTATATGCTATTGGATCACTTTTTATTGTTTCAATGATAACTGATTTTTTTGATGGTTATTTAGCTCGCAAAAATAACCAAGTTACTATATTTGGAAAATTATTTGACCCATTAGCTGATAAAATCATTATTACAACAACATTAATTTTTCTTGCTATTTTCAATTACACATACATAATTCTTGTAATTATTTTTGTAATTAGAGATTTAATTGTTGATGGTTCAAGAAATTTAGCAGCTTCAAATGGATTAAAAGTAGAGGCTTCCATATTTGGAAAATTAAAAACTTTATTTCAATCAATAGCTATTCCTATAATAATTTTTTTAACACCAGTTGTTGATAATAATATATGATGACAATTGTTTTTATTAAATGTTCCAATGATTATAGCTACATTAATGTCTATAATTTCTGGTATTCTTTATTTTAAACAAATTTGACCAATTGTAAAGAGAGATAAATAAGATGAAACCCAAAATAACAGTAATTATTCCTTCATATAATGTAGAAACATTAATAATGGATGCTTTAGATTCTATTTATGAACAAGGAATTTCAAAAGACCAATACGAAGTCTTAATTATTGATGATGGTTCTAAAGATAAAACAAGAAATGTAGTTAATGATTGAATTAATGAGAAGAAAGTAGATAACTTCAAATATTATATTAAACAAAATGGAAATTGAGGTTCAGTCATTAATTATGCAAAAAACAATAATCTAATAAATGGTGAATACGTAACAATTTTAGATGCTGATGATATGTTTGCCAAAAATTGTTTTTCTTCATTCATTGAAAAAATGGATAAAAATTATGATTTAATATTTTCAAATTTTTATCGTAAAAGAATGGATAGTTTGATAAAAACAAAAGTTATGTTTTCTAAATCAAAAGAAGTTGAAATTAAAAAATCTTTTACAGCTTGATCAATTCCTTTGTGTAAGTTTTTCAAAACAGAATTATTCTTAAAGCAAAATGATTTAAGAGAAGGTGTTTCTTATCAAGATCAAATACTTTTCCATTATTTTGTTTCACAATGTAAATCAATATATTTTATTGATGATTATTTAGGAATTTACTTTGAAAATAGAGAAGGTTCTTCCACTGCTCAAGCATGAAACGAAAATAGAATTAATTTATGATGTTCAAACATGAATAAGTTATTAGAACTTAAAAACAATTCAGTAACTGCATATGTTATGATGATGATTCATCATTGTTACAAAAATTCTCCATATCAATTTAGACATCTAGTTAAAGTAAATTCTAAATATGTAAAATTATTTAAAAAGGCAAAATTTTACTGATTACAACCCGGAGTAAGAATGCTTGCAAAAATGATTTTTACAATTGGAGTTTTTAAAATAATTCAAAATAGTAAAAAAGACAATAATTAATCTTCATCTTCTTCAATAGATAATTTATGCAATTGATTATTATTTTCTTTTTCTAAAAGAGCAATTTCCCTATTTTGATCATCAATTTTTTTCGAAATTTGCATAATTGTATACATTTCATTCATTTTTGTATTCATTTCGCTTTTATATCTTTGTTCATTTGTTAGTATTTGATTTTTCAAAATATTTGTTTCATTTTGTAAATATTGTGTAGCTGTTGCATAAGAAGTTAGTTCATTTTTTAACATTTCATTTTCATTTGTTAAAAAATTAACTGTTTCTTGAAGTTTATTATTTTTTTCTATTAAATCAGTAATTTGTTTTTCTTTTTCATTTAGTAACTCAATGTGTTCATGTGATTTATCTTCAATTTCATTTAATAGTTTTTCCATTTCCATTTCATCATGAATGTTTAAATTTGATAATCTTGTTCTAAATGACATAAACTCCTCCAACTAAGTTAAGTAATGTTAATATTATAACATACATTCAACTTTTTTGTTTGATTTTGCTTTTTTGTTGTACTATTTGTTTTGTTATGGACTTAAAAAAATATATTGATAATGTTCAGGATTTTCCTGAAAAAGGTATTGAGTTTAAAGATATTTCTCCATTGTTAGCAAATGGGAAAGCACTTAACTATACAGTTAGACAAATGGCAAAATATGCAAAAGGTGCTGATGTAATTGTTGGTCCTGATGCTAGAGGATTTTTATTTGGAACCCCTGTTGCAGCTAAATTAAAAAAACCATTTGTTATGGTTAGAAAAGCGAAAAAATTACCAGGTAAAGTAATTAGAAAAGAATATAAATATGAATATTCATCAAATGTATTAGAAATGCAAAAAAATAGAATTTTTCCTGGTCAAAAAGTGGTTGTTATTGATGATATATTAGCAACCGGTGGAACTACAAAAGCAATTATTGATTTGGTAGAATCACAAGGAGCAAAAGTTTTAAAGGTTATCTTTTTGATGGAATTAACCAAATTAAAAGGTTTGGATAAGTATCATGGTATAGAAGTTGTTTCATTAATTAAGATGTAAATTTAAGTTAACGTTTTTTAATAAACTATTCATTTTTCTTGATGTGCTTATTGTTAATTGCAATGACTTTGTTAACTCTGTTTGTATATTTTCTTCATTTATTAAATAATTAGTAGACATTCAAGTTTTTACTATTTCTGTAGCAATAGCAGAACCTATAACTTTCCCTCCTAAACATAAAACATTTGTGTTTGAATGAGATCTTGCAAGTGAAGCTACAAATGGGTCTTGAGCAATAGCTGCATAAACTCCATAAATTTTATTAGCTATCATTGCAGAACCATAACCTACACCATCAACAAATATTCCTCTATCAACTTCGCCTTTACTTACAGCTAATGATGCTGGATAAACAAAGTCTGGTAAATCACAACTTTGATTATTAAATGGACCAAAATCAATAGTTTCATGCCCCATTGATTCTAGTTGTTTTTTGATTTCTTCTTTTAGTTCAAAGCCTGCATGATCTCCTGCTAACGCAATTTTCATATCTAACCTCTTTATTTTTTACTTAATATAATTTTCTTTTTTTCTTCGAATTCTTTATCATTAATTATTTTGTTTTCAAGAAGTTTTTCCAAGGCTTTAATTTCATCATTTTCACTTATTGATTCATTATTATCTTTAGAAATGTTGGCAATTATTACATTATCATCATTTTCAAATTCATAAGTATTCATAGAAGGTTGATGAAAAGGATTTCCTTCCATTTTTAAAACGGTTGTATTTAATAATGAGTTTTCTTTTTTGTTGTTATCTTTTTCTTGTCTTTTAGAAATTTCATCTGCAATTGTCTTTTTATCTTCATCTGAAATTTTTTCATCTACTTCGTATGGAATTTCTAAAGTATCAGTTCATTCTATTTGTTTTGTTTTTTTGTTTACTTTTTTAACTTCTACATTTATCTTTTGTTCCATGATTTTCACCTTGCTAAATAATTATATATTTAAATTTACTTTTTTCTTTTTTGACTTATAATAAAACTTATAAACACAAAACAAGGAGAAAATATGAAAAAACCAGTAGTATTATGTGTTATTGATGGATTAGGTTTAAGAGATGAAGTTCAAGGGAATGGTTTTAAACAAGCAAACACTCCAACATTTGATGAATTTTTTAAAAATTATCCAAACTCAATTATCCAAGCTTCGGGAGAATATGTAGGACTACCTGCAGGTCAAATGGGAAACTCAGAAGTTGGTCATTTAAATATAGGTGCAGGAGAAATTGTTTACACAGGTTTATCATTAATTGGTAAAGAAATTAAAGATGGTAAATTTAAAACAAACAAATATTTTAAAGAAGCTTTTGATGACGTTAAACAAAACAAAGGAACATTACATATAATGGGATTATTATCACCTGGTGGTGTTCATTCATTAGAAGAGCATTTATTTTTATTAATCGATGCAGCTCATGAAGCAGGAGTTGAAAATGTTTCAGTTCATGTATTTGGAGATGGGCGTGATGTTGCTCCTAAATCAATTTTAACTTCAATGGAAAAATTAGAAGCGCAACTTAAAAAATATAATTATAATTTAGCCTCAATTGCTGGAAGGTTTTATGCAATGGATAGAGATAAAATGTTTGACAGAGTTGAAAAATCATATCAAGCAATTCTTGGTAAAGCAGAAAACACTTTTACATCAGGTGTTGATTATGTAAATAAACAATACTCAGAGAACATTACAGATGAGTTCTTAGTACCAGCAATTAATCCAAATGCTAAATTTGTTAAAGATGGAGATTCAATTATTTTCTTTAACTTTAGACCAGATAGAGCAAGACAGCTAACACATTTATTTATTGGTTCAAATGTTTATGAAGCAAAACCTTCAACTCCAGTTAAAATTAACAAGTTTGTGTCAATGATGAAATATGAAGGATTAGATACAATTGTTGCTTACTCAGAAATGGAAGTTAAAAATCCTATTGGTAAAGTAATTTCAGAAGCAGGATTAAAACAATTAAGATTAGCTGAAACACAAAAATATGCACATGTTACATTCTTTATGGATGGTGGCGCAGATGTTATGTATAAAAATATGGATAAAAAAATGATTGATTCATTAAAAATTGAATCATATGCTGATGCCCCTCATATGTCAGCTGAAGGTATTACAGATTACTTAATTGAAAATGGTGCTAAATATGATTTAGTTATCATGAACTTTGCTAACCCAGATATGGTTGGACATACAGGTAATCTAAAATCTACAATTGAAGCTGTATCATTTTTAGACAAACAAATTAAAAGAATTAAAGATTGAATCGAATCAATTGGTGGAACATTATTCATTACAGCAGATCATGGTAATGCTGAAATTACAGAAGATAAAGATGGTAACCCAGCTACAAAACATACATCATCTCCTGTAATGTTAATCACAACAGATAAATCTTTAAAATTAAAAGATGGTAAATTAGCTAATATTGCTCCAACAATATTAGATTATATGGGTATTAAAAAACCAGCTTCAATGAATGAAGATTCATTGTTAGATAAATAATTTATGGATTCAATTTGATTAATTCCTATCATTTTAGTTCTAATAATGCTTGCAATGTTTGCAGGCATGTTCTTTTTGATATATAAAAAAAGAAATAAAGTATTAGCAGATGTAGAAAATAAATTAAATACAAGTGAAGTGTTTACTATTAATTCATTTATTGATATGTATGAAAATATCAAAAGAAATAACATTAGATTAAATGATGTGGATAAACCTGGTGTTTATGTAATTTTAAATAAAACAAAAAATATGAATTATGTAGGACAATCTAAAAGAGTATTACAAAGAATAAATCAACATATCACTGGAAAAGGTAATGGTGATGTATATGCTGATTTTAAATATGGCGATGATTTCGAAGTGTTTGTTATAAAATGTGATGAATCAGAACTTGATATTGTAGAAAAAAATTTAATTAAAAAATATGAAGCATTTTCTAAAGGATACAATAGAAATAGAGGTGTGGGTAGATTTTTTTAGTAAAAGAATTTAAAATCATTATCAAATTCTAATGATTAACCTTTAAATAGGAATTTTCTTAATATATATCCAACACCTGATATACCAACACCACCACCAGTAATTGCTAGTGTTGCACCAATAGATGTAGAAACTATTGAATCATGATTTTTATTAGAATCTTCTTCTACATTTGTAGGATTTTGATTAAATCCACTTATGACTACATTAGCAAAGGTTCATATTTCTTTAATTTCATCATTGATAACAACTTTTGAGTTTTGTATAGTTACATTACATGTTATTTCACCTTTTGAATCATCATAAGAAACTAATTTTATTTCCTTGATATCTGAAGCTGAAATAATTAACTCATTAATTATTTTTCCATCTTTATCTTTTGGTTGTTGAATTAATGGAATGATTGCTTTTTTAAAAGCTACACCATTAATATTTTGAATACCATCATAATAATCACTTGGGAATATATTTGAAAATCCTTGAATTGTACCACCTATAAAAATTGTAGTACCTTCAATTACTAATGGAGGTTGAGGTGTTGGTTTATTATCTCCATCCTCATTTCCACCACCACTATCTTCACCATTTCCTGGTTTATTCTCATCATCAATATCTTCACTAAGTTTTAAATTTTTAATTGTTATTGTCGCTAATTTATGTTGTGGGTATTTTGAAAAATCATTTTTTAATTCTTGTAATGTAGTAATTAATAACCTACCATTTTCATTATATAAAATAGTTGCATAAAGATCAAAATAAATAGTTTTTGAATTAGTGTTAATAAATAATGAATTAGGATCAACTGTTAAAATTGAATCACTTCTCATATTTTTTCATGTTGTTGGTAGTTTAGAAGATGAGTATATTGTATCAAAATTGAATAAGTTGTTAATTTTATCAATGTTTAATCCGTTGATATTTGTTTGTTGTTCATTATCAAATTCTATTTTTAATGCTTTTGAATAATAAGCATATGATGCTGGATTTGATGTTGCTTGTCCTCTTCCTTCTTGATTAATATATACAACATCGCTACCTCCACCATTTACAGAAAAAATATTTTTTGAAAACACATTATCCAATGAACTAAATGAATCATCATAAAAAATTAATGGTACTTGATAGGCATCATTAGATGAAGTGGTGTAATTTGAATTTTCTTGTGTGTTTGAATTTTCTTGAAATAGATATAGTCTAGCTCTTTCGTCATCTAAATTTTCACCAAAAACACTATTATCTGCAGTTTCTCTATTGCCAATAGCTATTGATCCATCAGGATTGTTGAATATAGTTACAAAATGTTTGTTATAGGTTTTATCAGATGTTCCAGAAGCAATAAATGGAGTTTTTTTACCTTTAAAGTGTTCAAATCCATTTCTTTGTATTGGTGCATTATCAAAGTATCCAAAGTACATTTTTTTATTAACTTCGTCATTATCATGTGTAAACACTTCTGATGTTTTTAAATCTTTCAATTTTTTATATTTTGTTTCAATTGTAATTCTGCAATATATTGGTCTATATTTAAATCTTCCAAAGTTAATTACAGCATAGACAACTAAATCGTTAAATCATGAATAATTTGGAATAGACATCCCCATAACATTTGTTGTATTTGCAACATATTCAATTCTTTTGGCTAGAGTGGTTTCAAAAATATCAAGTCCATTTGTGGCTCAATCTATTATTTGTGTTTTATGATTTGATGTTGCACTAACTGATGATGAACCGTTTGATCAATTGTATAAATCATATTCTAGATAGTTTGTATTGTTTGATGATCTAGCTATTAAAGGCACAGTTATATATCCATTATCTTGTTTGTCATCATGTACTACCATCATTGACAAAATAGCTTGCTTATCGTTTGGATATCTATAGTTGATATTCAATGATTTAAACGTATTACTATTTGTATCATAAATGTATCATGTTTTAGATATTGAATCAGAAGTATTTTCTAGTAATTTTGGATAGATTAACATCTCAGTTGCTGTTGATTGATTTTGGTAAATAGGAACCATACCTCATGTTAGTGGAGAACAAATATCTTCATTATATTTATACTTTGTAATAACACACACTTCAGTATTTGTCGGACTTAAGCTTTTTTCAATAACACTACTTGAAGCGTTATTAATTTTTCTTACTTTTATAGTTCACATATCATTTTCTAAAACTGAATATAAAATAATGATAGAGTCACGTTTTGCTTCATATTCAATTGAAAGGATATTATATCCTTTACCAAACTCATCTTCTCACAAGATTTTTGTTGGATCATTTTTATCTACACAAACAATATTATTATCTGTCGAAAGATAAACAAACCCTCCGCTAATTGATTTGTACACATTTGGATTAGATACACCTTTCATTGGTTTTGCAAGTTCTATAAAACCATTTGAAGAAATTTCAACATCACTTTGTATAGATGACTTTTCTATCTTATTTAATTGTATTTTTTTATCATTATTATAGTGTATAGATGTTAATGGTAAAATTAATGCGATAGAAGAAGCAAATAGTAAACTAGTAGATGATATTATTCCAACTTTTGTTTTCTTTTTCATTGTTTGTTAATATCCTTATCTTTCAACCACCATTAATATCATATCATAATTTTGCTCAAAATATCACAAAATGCTCTTTGTGAATGTATTTTTGATTAAATTTGTATCATTAAATTTTTTTAATCTCCTTTATCTTTAAAATATTAAAGAATATTAAAGATACTAAAAAAGTTCTTTTAATTCTTTGTAATTTTTTTATATTTTTGAAATTTTAATGTTTATAATAAGGAGGTTAATTTTTAATTTTGATGGGGTATTGTTATGAAAAAAGCTATTAAGCAAAAACTTCTAAATTTAGTTTCAATTGATTCAAAAGATTATTGTGTCAAAACTAGTTTAGGGCAAAGACACATTGATATTCTGAAGTATGTTAAAAAAGATGTGTTCTTGTCATTTATTAATAATGAAATATCACAATTAGAAATATCAACAGCTTCAGGTGTTGCATATTTTGAAGAAGCATTGAATAAATCGAAAGATGCTGCTGAGTTTATTAAAATTGTTGAAGATAATGGATTTGAAATTTCTGAAGCAATGAGAGATAATTTGAAATCATTTGCAACAAATAAGAAAAAAGTGCTATCTCATTATGTTTCTGAGATGAAATCATCTAAAAAGGTTTTTATTAGTTTAAATAGATTTGCAAAACAATTTTATAATGACACAGCTTCATGACCATTACATGTTGCTTATCAATTTTTAAAAGGTAAAATAGGAAACGAAACAGCACTTAAAGCTCCCATTATCTTGCAAAAAGTAGAAATTGTTGAAGAAGGTTCAAAATTATATTTAAGAAGAGTTGAGGACGAAAGACTAGTAAATGAAAAAATACAAGTCATTATGAACAAGGAGTATCCAAACCACGTTCCATCTGATGAGTTATTTAAACCTTTATCTTTAGAGGACACAGTAAAAAGATTTGAAACAATGGTTGGTTATGATATTAAATTTTCAAATGATGTTGAAAATTTTGTTAATGAAGATGCAAAAACAATCGTAAGTAAATATACAACATTAAAAATGGAAGCTTCAACAGTTTTAGGATTTTTTGAACCTGGTGGTTCAGCACTTAAACAAGATTTAGAAAAAATTATTGAGCAAAACATTGACCCATTTGAAGCTCAAATAGAATCTTCAACATTCAAACCAAATAAACATTACGAAGATAAAATAATTAAAGAACCTGATATTCTTCAATTAAATCGTCCATTAAATATTTTCCAAAAATATGCTGTAGCTTCTGCGTTACAACAATCAACATTAATTTATGGTCCTCCAGGTACAGGTAAATCAGAAGTTATTTCAAACATTATTTCAAATGCCTTAGTAAAAGGTAAAAACGTTTTAATGGTTTCAGAGAAAAAAGCAGCTCTTGATGTTTTAACAGATAGATTGAAATCAATATCACAATTTGCATTGTACTTATGTGACAATAGAAATAGAGAAGAATTCTATAAAAAAATAGATTCCTTAAATTCATTGCTAGGAACTCAATGATATAGAGAGCCATCAAGATATACAAGAAATGCTCAAATTGAACCATTAAAAATTGAACCAAGCGAGTTAATGTTCCATAACAATTATTTAGATTGATATAGTGAATTGCATAAATTAATTAAAAAACATTGATCAATTGAAGATTATGAAGATAAAATTTTTGATTTAGATTATCAAAAATATCAAAATTTAAAAAATGAACTTGGTGAACAAGTATATACAGAATGATTATCAAGTATTTTTATTGAAGGTATTGGTAATATTTCAATTTATGAAAAAATTCAAGAATATCTAGTTGAGTATAACATTTCAAAAGTAAGCGACTTCTTTAATGAATACTTATTATTCAAAAAATTTGTTAAAAAATTCAAACTTGAAGAAACAATGTCTCCAAATGAAATTACAAAACACATTAAAAAAATTAAACAAAAAATTTCTACAAATATAAAACTTGTTGAAGGTTTCTTGCTTGGTGGTAAAAAATTAATTCAAATTTTTGATCAATATCAAGTATTTAAAGACAAGTATCAAGAAACACCAACATTTAAAGAATTTATTGAAAAAACTCAAAAACAAAAAGAATCATTTATTAATACAATTGAAGACTTTAAAGTATTTATTAAAAGATTGTTTACCAAAAAACCAGAATGAAAAGAAATTAAGAGATCAGAATTAGCAAGCAAAGCTAAGAAGTTTGAAAAATTCTTGGATAAATACAAAAAAGAATTGCAAAAAATTAATTGATTTGAATTTATTGATGAAAACATCAAAAAAATGGATAAATTCTTAGAAATTATTTCAGAAAAAGCAGAAGATCAAGCGACAAGTGAAATTATTTTTGCAGAATTTGTTGTTAACAAAAAAGTTATTACTGATGCAGAATCTTGTGATTTACCTTTAAAAACAGTTAAGGAAGTTTCAAGAAATAAAGATGATATTATAGCTTTATTTAAAGATTATATTTCTAACGAAGATATGACTGATCTAGGTTTAATGCAAGATATCATTAAATTCCAAGATTTAATTACATTTGATGAAGAATTTTTAGAAGAACTATACAAAGTTAAAGATGTTTTCTATGGAATGAATATGACTATTTTAAAAGAATATTCATGAATTTCTTTACCATATATCAAAACATTGTATTTACAAAACTTTACTTTATTTGATTTAGATGAAATAGGAAAAATAATGCAACATATTTCATCACCAATTACAGATGAACAATTTGATAAATTAAAACAAGTTGCTTTATGAAATGATATTGTTAAAAATGATCCAATGTTCTACGAAGTTAAAGGTGTTAATTTCCAAGACATTATTGTTCAATTAAGAAGAGAAGAAATTCGTTCAGCTGAAATTGTTGAAGAATTAATCTTTAAAAAGTACATTAATTCATTAAGAAATTACTTAATAAAATTATCTAAAGAAGAAAAAGATGAAGTAGCTAATGTTTTAAGAATTGCTTCTTCTGGATCATTACCTCCAATTACACAATTTGTTCAAAAATATTACCAATCATTAAAAAAATTGTTCCCAATTTGAGTTGCAACACCAGATAATGTTTCAGATATGATTCCGCTAAATGAAAACGAATTCTATTATGGAATTTTTGATGAGGCATCACAGATGGCAATTGAAAGAGCTTATCCTCTTGTATATAGAACAACAATTAAAGTCGTATCAGGAGATGATAAACAATTAAAACCAACATCATTCTTTGCTACAAAAATTGATGATAGTAATTTTGATATTGACGATTTTGATTCTGCTGAATCTCTATTAGAGAGAGCTAAGGTTTCTTGATGAAATGAATTCCACTTGAAAAATCACTATCGTTCAGAATCAAAAGAATTGATTGAATTCTCAAATAAATTTATTTATAACAATTCACTTGAAGTTGCTACAAAATGTGGAATATTTGAAAAAGGTATAGATGTTGTAGATGTTAATGGTGTTTGAGGTCAAGTAAATCAAAAAGAAGCTGAAAAAATTCTTGAAATACTAGAAGATAATTATGAAAGATATGAAAAAATTCTAATTATTACATTTAATGCTAAACAATCACAATTATTAGAAAATATGTTGATCGAAAAATCAGCTAAATTCCCTGAAAAATTAAGAGAAAAAATTGAACAAAACTTAGTTGTAATTACAAACTTAGAAAATGTTCAAGGTAATGAGGGTGACCTAGTTATTCTTTCGGTTTCATATGGTAAAAATGCAGAAGGTGTTGTAAGAAACAATTTTGGTCCATTAAATGCAAAAGGTGGTTCAAACCGTTTAAATGTTGCTATTACACGTGCTAGATCAAAAATGATTGTTGTTAAATCATTGTCAGGAAATGATATTAAAGTTTCAAATCCAAACAATAAGAACGCAATTATCTTTAAAAAATTTATAGAATATCTAGATGTAATTAAAGCAGATCAATCAATTGATGTAGTTAATGAAGAAATGGAAAATATTGATGAAATCAATGAAGGAACAAGAGAACTTGATATTGCAATGGTTAGAACAAAGGAATTAAATGTGTTTGATTTTGCAAAACCTATTGTTCAAAACATTTATGCTGAACTAATTAAGAATTTATCAAGTGCAAAATATGAAATTAAAATCGATTTCAAAGTCGGTTCAAAAAATATTGATCTTCTAATTCTAAATAAGAAAACAAAAGCTGTTGTTAAAGCTTTATTGATTGAAGAGTGAAAAACAAACAGAACAATTAAAGAAATGATTGAAGAAGTTGATAGACAATACTTCTTGGAAGATAGAGGATATAGTACATTCAAAATAAAAGAATATGAATGACATATTGATAAACCTAGATTAATCGAAAAACTAAAATTAAGTTTAGAAAATAAGAATACTTCAATTGATTATATTATTTGACAAGCTGAAAAATAATTGTTAACCTTAATAAATCATTGCCATTTATGCAATGGTTTTTTATTATTTAATAAAAGTGATATTATTTAGTAAAGATTATGGTGACACAATGACAAATGAAGAAATAAATTTAATTTTAAAAGAAGGTAAACCACATATAACAATTGAGTATAAAGATGGATATGTTACAAAAGAATTTAAAAATAAAAACTTTGAGTATCTTGAAATTTTAAATGAATTAAATAAAATGGGATTTTGATTTATTCCAAAATTTAAAAAAATAGATCCAAATTTTATAATGTATAAATTTATTGATGGCAAACCATATAAAAGAGAACAAAAAATTAAAAAATCAAATGTAAAATTATTAGCTCAAATGTTGAGAGCTATTACTAATGTTCTTCTTAAAGGTGAAAATAATATATATTATGCTCATGGAGATATAAATCCCACTAATTTAGTATTTAATAAAAATGATGAACTTATTGGAATTGTGGATTGAGATTCGATTCATATTACTGATAATTTAAATGAAGATTTATTTCATACAATGTGAACTTGTTTAAATATTAGCAATTTTAAGAAAAGCATTAAAAAGAAATTGAAAATGATTAAACTATTTTTAAAAAATTATGGATATGAAGTTAAAAGTGAATCTGATAAAATAGCTAACAATTTTTATAAAGTTTTAGAGCAAGAACGTAAGAAAATTGAATCAAATAATAATTTAGAAAATAATGATAAATTAGAGAAAATTAATCAAACAATTGAGTATATAAAATTCTATGAAGAAGAAATATCAAAATTAGATTCTTATTTTGCTAAATAATTCATTTATAAAATGTATAATGTAACATCATGTATAAGATAATTAGAAATTATTTTCCTAATTCCAAGTCAGAATGATTAAAATACACATTAACCTCATTACCAGTTATTTTTGCTGCAATGATTTTATCAATTAACTCATTTATTGATAATTTTATGGCTACATCAATTCAAGGTGGTAATCAAGCATTATCATATGCAAATCAATGAACAAATTATTTGAATGGAATATTTGCTTCAACTACTTTAGTTGGATCAGCTTTGTTAGGTCAATATTTAGGTTATGGAAATCGAACAAAAATTAGAGAAGTTGTAAATGTGCGTGTTTTAATTGCTTTAATTATAGCAATAGCATTTATTGTTCCTGCATTGGTTGCTCCAGAATCCATGATTCATGTTTCAAGTGGTTTTGATAATAAGTTAGATAGTGATGTTATAAATACGGCAGTCATATATATGAGAGTAATTACTATTTCTTGAATTTTGCAAGCATTATTTTATACATCATCAATGATCATTAGAGAAGCAGGACATGGTAAAGCATCATTATGAGCTTCAATAATTTCGCTTACCATAAATATTTTATTTAATTCAATATTTACATATGTTTTAGAACTAGGAATTTTAGGATTAGCAATAGCAACAATTATGTCTCAATCAATTTCATTAACATTAATTGTTATTTATTTACTTGTTAATGACAGAATTTTACTTGTTAATTTTTTTAAAATTTTTAAAATATCTCACATTATTTGAAAGCAAATATGAAAAAGATTACCAACATTTTTTATGGCCACAATAGGTTCAGTTTGTGTTTCAACAAGATTTATTTTTTGAAATATAGGCTATGAAACTGGTTCAATTGGAGATAATAAGTTATATTATTTATCAGCAGCGAACATATTAGGTATTAGCATGATGTTTTTCAATATATTTTGAACAACATTTGAATCAATGAATGCAAATATTACCATTTTTGTAAGTCGTGAATTAGGTCATAATAATATTGGAAAAGCAAAGGCAAATGCTAAAAAACTTCAAGGATTTCACCTTACTTTTGCAGTTGTAATGGGAATAATATTTTTTGCGCTTTCATTTGCAATTGAAAAAATGACTTTTTTGACAGAAGGATATACTCAACAACTAGAACAAACATTAATTAAGGAATTTGGTCAAGAACAAGGAGTAATTAAATTTAAAGAAATCAAAGAATCAGCTATTTTAGAATACATGAAAAATCTTAAATGAACTCTTTGACCATTGAGTTGATATATGCCAATTTGAATTTGATATTTAACTAAATCTAGAATTATTTCTGGTGGTGGTAAGACAAACATTACTTCATTATGTGATACCGTAAATGGATTTATTCAAATTGGCTGAATTGCTTTAATTAATTTTGTTATTGTTCCAAATACAGGAATTGAATTTGCATGAGCATATGCATTATTCTTTGTATCTGATGTACTTAAAGTTCCATTATTTGAAATTCTATATTATAAAGTTGATTGAGCTAAAAACATAACTTTAGAAGAAAAAAATAGAGCAAACTAAAATTTGTGCTCTATTTTTATTAAATTAAGTTATTAACCAATTAATTTTAATTTTTCTAATTCAGATTTGATTTTGCTTACTGCTTCATCTGCATCTGCACCATTTGCTTCAATTGTAATTTCATCATCTTTTTTGATACCTAAAGCCATGATGTTCATAATTGATTTTGCATTACCTTCTTTTCCTTTAGCCATAATTTTAATATCTGAACTAAATGAAGATGCAATTTTTGTTAATTCTGATGCTGGTCTTGCATGTAGACCAATTGGATCAATAATTTTAGCTGTAAATTTAGCCATTTTTTCTCCTTTGTTTTTTTGTTTACTAAAACTAATTATAAAACATATTTTATTAATGTAATTTTTTTTATTTTGTAAACTATAGTAAAATAAAAATTATGAATCCCAAAAAAGATAAAAGATTTACAAAAATTCTTTTTAGTCAAAAACAAATTGAAAAAAGAATTAAAGAATTAGCGAAATGAGTTAATAAAGAATATAAGAATTCAAAGGAATTGGTTTTGGTTGGCCTATTAAAAGGTTCAATTCCATTTCTTGCTCAATTAATTAAAGATATCGATGTTGAACATTCGCTTGATTTCATTGTTGCTTCTTCATATTCTGGTGCAACAACTTCGAGTGGAAATATAAAAATAATTATGGATTTAGCATCTGATATCCAAAATAAAGATGTTTTAATTGTTGAAGACATAATTGATAGTGGAATAACGCTTGATAAGGTAAAAACCAATCTACTTTCAAGAAAGCCTAAATCATTAAAAATAATGACATTATTGGATAAACCAGCAAGAAGAAAAGCTGCAATTAAACCAGATATTATTGGTTTTGAGGTACCAGATGAATTTTTAGCTGGTTTTGGACTTGATGTTAAGGAAAAAATGAGAAATGTTCCATATATTGGTATTTTTAATAAAGATTATCTAGATAAATTATAGATTTTCTATATAATAGAAGGTATTATGAAATTAGCAATAGTAGTAGATTCTTCTTGTGGTTTGCCAAAAAAAGAAATTGAAAAAAGAGGTTGACATTTTCTTCCATTGTATTTAAATATTGATGGTAAAGAGTATGTTGATGGTGTGGATATAACAATTGACAATTTTCTTTCAATTTATAATGAAAATTCAGTTGGCAAAACTTCTTGTACACCAATAGGTATAGCGGATGAATTAATAAAAAAATTATCGAAAGAAAATGATTTTGTGGTTGTATATCCAATATCAATGGGTTTATCATCTCAATATCAAAATCTTGAAATGATTTCAAAACAATATAAAAATGTTTTTGTTGTTAAATCAAAATATGTATTACAGTTAATTGTTAAAGATTGTGTTGAACTTGAAAAACTTATATTATCAAATGAGTTGACAGTAAAGCAAGCGGTTGCAAATATCGAGAAAAGAGATTACTCTCAAGCAGATGTGCTTTTATATCCTAAAGATATTAATGTTTTAGTAAGAGGAGGAAGGCTTGCTCCATCAGCTGCAAAACTTGCAAAATTATTAAGAATTTTCCCTGTTATTGGTTTACAAAATGGTAATTTGGAAAAATATGACAAAGGTGTAACATTCAACAAAACGTTTTTTAACACAGCTGTTGAGCATTATAAAAAAGTTTCAAAGAAAAAACCTAAAACAATGATGTTTTTACATACAGCAAATGAAAATGCTGATGAGTTATTTAAAGAATTAGTGGAAAAGACAAAATATTCAAAAGATGTAATAACATCACCAATTGGCCCAGTAATTGCAATGCACACTGGTTATGGAGCAATGGCTGTATTTTACACTGATTTATTATTTGATATAAGTGAATATGGTTTTAATGGAACATCTGCTAAAAAGAAAGGAAAAAAATAAATATTATGGAAAAAACAAATATATTTTTTTCAAAATATAAATTAGATGTCACAGATAAAAAAGCAAATATATTATCTAGATCATTATTATGAATGTCTTTTGGATTGGCAATAATTGTTTTAGTAGCGTGAATTTCATCAATAAATGATGCTTTTTTAAGGTTTGCATATGATATGTCTTATGGAAATATGTGAATAGTGTCTTGATTAATTAATTTAGTTTTACTTATTTCTCTAGTGTTTGCTACATCATCAAATAAAGTTCCTCTTATTGTTCCAATTATTCTCTATGCATTGTTTGCATTTTATGAAGGATTTTTTATTACTACAATTTTAGTATTTTCAGGCTCTGTTGATATTGTTAAAGATTTATTGCTTTATATGTTAATTCCGGCAGCAATATTTTTAGTTATGGGTATTCTTGCATACTTTAATTTAGTTAATTTTACAAAAATAATTCCATTTTTAATGTTTGGTTTAATTGCTTTAATGATTATGTCAATTGTTTTATTTGTTGTAAATAACTATGTTGTTGAAATGGTTTATTTATTGTTGGCTGCCTCTATTTTTATTATTTGAGTAGGTATTGATATTCAAATTATTATTAGAAGCCAGAAACAATTAGATTATGTTGATACAAAATCTTTAAATAGAATGGCAATTTTATATGGAATAAACCTATTTATTGATTTTGTTCGTTTGTTAGCTATTTTTATGAGAATTGTAAGAAATTAGATTTTAATATTTTGTAAAATTGGTATTATTAGTTTATGGTTAGTACAAGAAGATTTGTAAATGGTTCTAATATTTCAATAAACATTCCAGCAGATAATCATTTTTTATTATCTAATTTTTGGTTTTCATTAGATGCAAAAGATTCACTAGGTATTTTTTGTAACAATAAAGAAGAAAAACAAACATTACTATCATTATTTAGAGAAGATAATAGCAATTTAGAATTTCATGGATTATTGGATTTAAATAATAAGATAATAAATATATCAAGAAAAGGAATTTCGAAATATGTTGGTTTATATGATTTAAAAATGTTTGACGATTCTAAAATTTCACAATCAAGAACTATACAAGAAATTGAAAATATGGTCGTTAGGTCAAATTTTAATTATTTATCAAATATAATTCAAATTAATAACAATTTAGATAAATACCTAAGGATGCAAAAAATTTATAAATCACAAAAAGTTTATCATTGATATCTTAAAGTTGTTCTTTCTTTGATTAAAGAGTCATATAAAAAAATAGAAAAATTAGACAAAGAAATTAATAATAAAAAAATTACAAAAGATGATTTGATTAAAATAAATAACAAGTTTATTAATACTCATATAAGTTATATAAGGGAAAGAATTTATGTATTCATTGATAGGAATTCAATGCTTACTGATTTATATACAAAAGAGTATAATAACAAATTAATTTTTACTAAAAATGAATCTCTATCTTTGAGAATAGAGCAAATTATTAAAAAACTTAAACTTTATGAAGGGTTTGATAAGTCAT
Source organism: uncultured Mycoplasma sp. (assembly GCA_949288045.1). Taxonomy (GTDB): domain Bacteria; phylum Bacillota_I; class Bacilli_A; order Mycoplasmatales; family Metamycoplasmataceae; genus UBA710. The sequence continues at coordinate 20,591 of CASEIC010000024.1, forward strand.
TATTTAAAATAAGAAAAGATTTGCAAAAAATTTTTTTTGGTCCCTCTAACAAAGAAAATAATAGTAATGAAGAAAAAGATGTTATCAGTAGTTTTATTGATGAAATGAATTGTAAATTAAGAGTGTATAATAAAAAAATTGAAAAATTTGACAAAACATCAAATGAGTATTGAATATTTTTTAAGAGAAAAAATGTTTGCAAAAGAATTATTAAGTTAATTAAAAAAGAATGTAAGAATATGCATTTTAACGATAAAAAAACTGCAATTGATTTTTATCACGAACTTGTTAAACAATACAAAATTTCAATAGTTAATGAAACATCATCAAATTTTAATGGAATTGAAATAAAAAAAATGAAAAAGTATTTAAGTGATTTTGTTGAAGGAGAGATACAAAACATAATTAGAAAATATAAGAACTTTATAATTAAAGAACATGAAAATGAAATGTTAAAAAATGAAAATAATGAGACAAAAAGAACAAAAGTTGAACTTGATAATATTATTAAAATGATTAAAATTGAAGTTCAAGATATTCTTGATGAAATCGAATGAGAAAAGAAAACCATCTATATGGAATTGAGTAAAACAACCGACAAAATAGCAAAAGAAATTAATGAGTTATATGAAGAATATGAAAATTTAAAGAAAAGTTATAAAAAAATTATTTCAAAATTTCTTGAAAGTAAAAACTTAGTCATTCAACAGTCAAATAAAATATTTGAAGATGAATTAGAAACTTTATCAGATGAGTTTTTTGAAACAGAATCATCAAAATTTGAATCTATATATAAATTTGTTTCATCAGATTTAAAAGTTTTAGAAAAAATGTTATCTAAGACAATATACATTAAAGATAGATATGGGAAAGAATTAATTGTTCTTTCAAGATATATGATTTTAAAATTAGCAAAATTGGTTAATATTTCTATTTTTGATTTATTGAAAAGAGTTGGAAAATTAGATGATGTAAGTAAGAGGGTTGCTTTGATTTTTATTTCATATTTTGATAATAAAGATGTTGTTGTTTTTGATAATTTAATTACATCTTTAGATAAGCCACAAGATATTGAAAAATTTTCTTTTACATTTCAAAAAATAATTGAACAATCAGATAAGCCATGAATACTCTTCGAAGATGATTTATCAAAATCAAAAGATGTTGTTAATAAAATCTCTATAGTTGATAATACCAAAATAATTGAATATGGATTTAAAGATGAAATTATATCGAATCCTGTTTATGATACAACTCTTCGTTTTATTGGTAAAAAAACAACAGGAGAAAGAAGAACGCCTCAAGAGTATAAAAGTATTATAGATTTTGATGTTAAATATGACGATTATAAGATTAATGATAGACATTTTGTTTATGGAAATATTGAGAGTATTTCATCATGAATAGATACAACTCCACAAATGACATGAAAAACGGTATCAATTGGTTCATTTAATAATTTTGTAAATAGAAAAAAATTCGAAAAAATTCAAATGAGAACAAAGGAAAAGACAAATACCATACCTATAAAACTTAAAAAAACACAAGAAATGCATTTGGTAGATAGTGAGGAATTTTTGATTATAGATGTCAAAGAATAGTTTTAGTTTCAAGTTTTTTAAAAATAAATATTTAACATTGAAAAATTTCATTCTTGCATTTATTTGTTCGTTGTTTGTTTTACCATTTGTGTTAATTTTTGAATTTGTATTGAATAAGAAATGATTTGATGGAATGTCTGTAGTGGCAATTATATACATTTGTCTTGGATTTCTGATAATAGTTTTCTCAATAGCAGAATTCAAAACATGAACTAAATTTAAAAATTTATTTGCTATAAAAAAAGAAAATAATGAACAATTTTCAAATTTTGAAAAAATGCAAATGAAAATTTTAAATATTGACAACAATGTAAAAGAAGATGATGAAGTAACAAAATCGAAGAGAAAAGATGTTTTTAGATTTGTTGCTGTTTTTATGATTATTTTTGGAATCATTTTATTAATAGTATCTTTACCATTTGTTTTTAATTAATTTATAATTAATAAGTTAGGAAATTTATGGATATTAAATATAATCACAAACTTGTTGAAAAAGATAAAAATAAAAAATGAATTAATAAAAAATATTTTTCAACACATGATAATTCAAAGAAACCTTTTTCTATAATTTTGCCTCCACCAAACGTAACAGGAAAGTTACATTTAGGACATGCGTGAGATGGTTATATTCAAGATACTATAATAAGATTTAAGAAACTTTCTGGTTATGATGTTATGTTTGTTCCTGGAATGGATCATGCTGGGATAGCAACTCAAGCAAAAGTTGAACAAAGATTGATTGAAAACGGAACTAGCAAACATAAATTAGGAAGAGATAAATTTATTGAGCAAGCATACGAATGAAAAAAAGAATATGCTCAGCACATTCATGAACAATGAAATAAATTAGGTTTAGCATTAGATTATCCAAATGAAAGATTTACTCTTGATAAAGATTCAAATGATGCAGTTAATAAAGTATTCATTGATTTGTATAACAAAGGATTAATTTATAGAGGTGTTAGACCAATTAATTGAGATCCAAAATTAAAAACAGCTATTTCAAATATTGAGATTAAATCAATAGAGACTAATTCTAAAATGTATTATGTTAGATATTATTTAGAAAATAGCAAAGATTATGTTGTTATTGCAACTACAAGAGTTGAAACAATGTTTTCAGATGTTGCAGTTGCAGTTAATCCAAAAGATAAAACTAAGTCTAAATTAATTGGTAAATATTTAATACACCCATTAACAAATAAAAAAATTCCAATAATTGGTGATAACTATATTGATATTAAAATGGGTACTGGATTAATGAAAGTTAGCGCTCATGCTGTTCAAGATATTGAAATAATTCAAAAAAATAAATTAGAAATAATTGAGTGTATTGATCAAGATGGGAAAATGAAAGATAATGCAATGTTTGTAAAAGGTCTTGATAGAATGAGTGCAAGGCTAAAAGTTTATGAATTTTTAAAAGAAAAAAGCTTCATTGAAAAAGTTCAAGAAATTAAAAATAATGTTTCTTATTCAGAAAGAAGTAATGAAGTTATTGAGATTCTTGTTATGCCTCAATGATTTGTTAAAATGGATAAATTTGCAAAACTTGTTCTTGATAATTTAAAAACAAAAAACAAAGTTAATATTTTTCCAAAAAGATTTGAAAATGTATTAAAAAAATGAATGAATGAAATTCATGATTGAACAATTTCAAGACAATTATGATGAGGACATCAAATACCTGCATGATATAAAGGGAATCAAATTAAAGTTCAAATAGAATCACCAGGACAAGGATGAAAAAGAGATGATGATGTTTTAGATACATGATTTTCATCAGGATTAGCTCCATTTTCATTTTTAGGATGACCAAATGATGAATCAAAAATAAAAAGGTTTTTCCCTACTTCGCTTTTGGTAACTGGATATGATATCATTTTCTTTTGAGTTGCAAGAATGTATTTTTTCTCATTGTATTTTAAAAAAGACATTCCCTTTAGAGATTTATTAATACACGGTTTGATTCGTGATGAAAAAGGTAGAAAAATGTCTAAATCATTAGGTAATGGAATTGATCCAATGGAAGTTATTGATAATTATGGTTCTGATTCATTGAGATGATATTTACTTACAAATTCAACACCTGGGCAAGATATAAATTTTTCAAAAGAAAAATTAGAATTTGCATGAGGTTTATGTAATAAATTGTGAAATATATCAAGATTTATTTTGATGATGGAAGATAAAGATAATAAGTCATTATCTGATGCTGATAAATGAATAATAAACAAATTAATTAATTTAAAAAAATCGATTAATAAAAAAATGAAAAAATATGAGTTTACAATTATCGGCAGACAAATAAGTGAATTTATTTATGATGATTTTTCTTCGTGATATATTGAATTTTCAAAGGTTAATTTAAATAAAAAAGTTTGTTTAATAATTTTAAAAAATCTTTTAATTTTAATTCACCCATTTTTACCATTTTTATCTGATCATTTATATAAAGAAATTTTTAATGATGAGTTACTTGAAAATGAATTTGATTTAAAATCAAAGGGAAGTGAATCAACAATAGATATTGTGATTGATGTTGTTTCATTGATTAGAGAAGCAAGAAATATTTATAATATTTCTAATAAAGAAGTTATTAATTATGAAATACAAAAAATCAATGATGAGAAAATAACATCATTGATTAATAAATTAGCAAATGCCACATACAAAAAAAATAATGGAGCTCTATTTACAAAAAACAAAATATCAATTAATGTAGAACTTTCAGAAAAAGTTAAATCGGAAGAGAAAAATAAAACTCAAGAATTATTGAAAAAAGTTGAATCAGAAATTAAAAGAAGTGAATCTATTTTATCTAATAAAAAATTCTTAGAAAAAGCATCAAAAGAAAAAGTTAATGAAGAAAAATTAAAATATGAAAATTACAAAAAACAATATCAAGAATTAAAAGAAAAAATTTCTAAAATTAATTAAATTAATTCATCAAATATATCATCACCAGTTTTTACTAACTCAACGCCAAAATTTCTAGCAATAATATTTCCTAGTGTTCCCAAACCGTTAAAATCATTTAATTTTCTTGGTTTTTTAAATGATTTAGAAAATATTGTGGCAGGCAATAATTCTCTTGTGTGATTATATCCTTTGAATGTTGGATCATTTCCATGATCTGATGTAATTAAAAGTAAATCATCTTCATTTAGTGCATTAATCAATTTAGTCAATTTAATATCAAAAAGATTTAAATTATTTACATATCCTTCAACATCTCTACGATGTCCATAATGTGAATCAAATTGAACTAAATTTGTAAATATAAATTGTTTGCTTGATTTTTCAGTTGCAAGATTAATAGTTATATCCATTCCATCGGCATCACCATTTGATTTATAATGTTTTGAGATTCCATTACCTGAGAAAATATCATTAATTTTTCCAACGGATATAGTTTCTATGCCATTATTTTTAAGTTCATTTAATAATGTATCATGAGGCGGAACAACAGAATAATCATGTCTATTAAATGTTCTTGTGTAATTTCCCCTTTCACCAATATAAGGTCTTGCTATTATTCTCCCAACATTTCACTCAGGCTTAGACGAACATATTCTTCTTGCTTCTTTTGCATATCTATAAAGATTATCTAGTCCCATGTGTTTTTCATGTCCACAAATTTGTAAAACACTATCACCAGATGTATAAATAATGATTTTATTTTCATTAATTTCTTGTTCTGCTAATTCATTGATAATATCTGTTCCGCTTGCTGATTTATTACCGATTATTTTTCTACCATCAAATGCTTTTTCTAATTCATCAATTAATTCTTTAGGAAAACCAGTTTCAGTAAAAGTAGGAAAAGGATGTTCTGTATAAACACCCATCATTTCCCAATGACCAGTCAATGTATCTTTTCCATTAGATTTTTCATTAACTTTTGCAGTATAAGCTAATTGGTTTTTAATTTTTCCAGGATTTTTAATTTTTGCTATTGAAGTAATACCCATTTTTTTTCATGTTGGTATTTCTAATAAACCAGTTTCAGAAACGTGCAATAATGTATTTGCACCGTCATCTCCAAAATCTTTTTGTTTTTTATCTGGTCCAATTCCCAAACCATCTGTAACAATCATAAATATTCTATTAAATTTCATTTATGTCCCTCTTATTAAATATAATAATATTATATAACATTGCCCAGCTGGCGGAATGGCAGACGCAGCGGACTCAAAATCCGCCGACGCAAGTCATATGGGTTCAAGTCCCATGCTGGGCACCATATAAAAAAGTAAAGTTAACAACTTTATTTTTTTAATTAAATATATAATTAACAATATGAAGAATAAAATATCAGAAAAAGAAATAATTGAATTTTTAAACAAGCAATATCCTATATGAAATGCTGAGACATGAGATTTTGTTGGATATTCTGTTAAAACTAATAATAAAGATGTTAAAAAAGTTCTTGTATGTTTGGATGTAAATAAATTATCCATAGATGAAGCTATAAAACAAAAAGTTGATTTGATAATATCATTTCATCCATTTTGTTTTGCATCGTTTTGGAAAGATGTTTATAAATATGATTCATCAAAAAGAATACAAGTAGAGCAATTAAAGAAAAATAAGATTAGTGTATTTTCAATTCACACAAATTTTGATAAAGCAAAATATGGGACAAAATATTGATTTAATAAGAAACTTGGTTTGGAGGATAAAGTTATTAAATCATATACATTTTCTTCAATTATTGAATACAATAATTCAATTTCATCACTAATTGTTTCATTAAAATCTAAATTTGAAATCAATAATGTTTTAACAAATGTTGAAGACATTGGCAAAATAGTTAATAACGTTTATATACAACCCGGATCTGGAGATATTTATGAATTTTTAAGGAAAACTAGAACAAACAAGATAGATTTGTTAATTACATCTGATATTAAATGGAATGAACAACAATTGCTAAACTCATTAGGAATTGATTTTATTATTATTCCTCATAAAACAGAGGATGTTTTTGTTGAAGTTATTAAAAATGCTTTAATAGATAAATTTAAAAAAGAAATTAAAGTTATTGATTTTATATGTAAAGACTTTATCAAGGGGTTTTAATGCTTAAAATAGGTTCCCATGTATCTTTTAAGGCTCCAAATTATTTGGTTGATAGTATGAATGAATCTATTGCTAATGGAGCTAATGCTATGATGATTTATTTAGGACCACCACAAAACACAAAAAGAGTTAGTGTTGATCAATACAAATTAAATGAATGTATTGATCAAGGCTTGTTTAATAAGATCGAAAGGGATAATATAATAGTTCATGCGCCATACATTATTAATCCCTCGAATATTAAAAAATCTGACTTTGCAAAACAATTTTTAATTGATGAAATTGAAAGAATGAATTATTTATCAATTAAATATTTAGTTTTACATCCTGGTGCTTCCTTAGATCAAGATCTTGATTTTACTTTAGTTCATTTAGCTAATGTTCTTAAAGAAATAATAAGTAAGACAAAAGATGTTGTTATATGTATTGAAACAATGGCCGGAAAAGGAACTGAAGTAGGGATTAATCTTGAACAAATTAAAAAAGTTATTGATATTGTTAATGATGAAAGAATTGCAATATGTTTGGATACATGTCATATGTGAGATTCAGGATATGACGTTAAAACAGATTTTGAGCATAATAATGGAATTTATTTAATTAATAAGTTGAAAGAATTATCATTACTTAATAAGGTAAAGGTAATTCATTTAAATGATTCAAAAAATGATTTATCATCACACAAAGATAGGCACGAAAATATTGGAAAAGGTTTCATAGGACTTAAAGCACTTAAAAATTTTGCAAATCACAAAGTTTTTGACAATATACCAATAATATTAGAAACACCATATTTAAATGATAAATCACCATATAAGGATGAAATTAGATTAATTAAAGGAGAAAAATAATGCCCGAACTTCCAGAAGTCCAAACGTTTATTAATTATTTAAATAAACACATTAAAGGATTGATTATTAATGATGTTGAAATTATTAAAGATAAATTTCTAAAAAATGAATCCTCAACATCATTTAAGAAAAAAATTATTGGAAAAGAAATAATCAATATTGAAAGAATAGGTAAATATTTAATATTTTGTTTGTCAGGAAATTTTTTTCTTGTTTCTCATTTAAGAATGGAAGGAAAGTATTTTATTGATAATGAAATAAGAAAAAGAAAACATGATTATATTATTTATAAGTTATCTAATGGGAAGTATTTAACTTATAATGATTCAAGACAATTTGGAACAGTTCATTTAACAAATAATTTGAATGATTTAGAAGTAATTAACAAGATTGCTATTGATCCTTTAAGTGATGAATTTAATATTGATTATCTATATCCAAAAATTCATAAACTTAATAAAAATATTAAAGCAATTTTACTAGACCAAACTATTGTTAGTGGAATAGGGAATATTTATGCTTCTGAAATTCTTTATGAGGCTAAAGTTTCTCCGTTTATGTCTGCTAAAGATCTGACCAAAAAACAAATCGAAGAAATAATTAAATATTCAAAGTTAATTTTATTGGAAGCTATAAAACACCACGGAACAACAATACATACTTTTAGTTTTGGTGATAATGAAATAGGTCAATTTTCAAATTATTTAAAAGTAGTTGGTAGAAATAAACAAAAATGTTTGAGATGTAAAACTATAATTGTAAAAGAAATGCAACAATCAAGAGGAACATACTATTGTCCAAAGTGTCAAAAATAATATATAATTATTTTGTAATAAAAATCGTTCTTTGAAATTTAATTGCTTAAGCGATTTTTATTCGTTTAAGGAATTAAATTTATGAATGAAGTTAAAATTACTTATCCTGTTAGAAGATCAATGAGAATAATGATGGTTATGGTTCTATATGAACAAGAACTTTTTAATCAAAAAATAAGTATGAAAGATATTTTTGAATCTGATAAATTTCATGAATTATTTAATTATAAAAAATTATTAACAAAACATAAGGATGAAGTATATAAAGAACAATTATCAATTATGTCTGTAATTGAGAAAAATTATGATATTTTCAAAAAAATTATTATTCAATATATAAGAGATGATTGATCATGAAATAGAATTAATCCAGTTGCAAGAGCAATTTTATTATGTGCATCAGCTGAATTATGAAAACATGATGTGGCTCTTATTGCAAATGAGTATGTTGAAATTTCAAAAGATTTAATTCCAGATAATGAAACTTATAAATTTATTAATATAATTATTGAAAGAATAGGAAAACAATATAATGAGTTCAAAAATTCAAAAAGAGATTAAAAAAAACATGAAATCATTAGGACAATATAATCAATATAAAAAAATCTTTTTAGTTAAACAAAAAATGTTTGTTTTATCAAATGTTGCACAAATATTTAATCCAAATATTGATTTTGAAATTCTTACAAAGTTAGAAATTAATATTGTAAACAATATTGACAGTGAGGATAATTGAGGTAAATGTTTTGAGATTTCTGGTAAACAATTTTTAAAACCTTTTGATAAATGTGATTGAAACTCATTTGGAAAATTTATGTTTTATGAGTGAAATAAATCAAAATATTTTTCTAAAAAATCAAGACAAAAATCAATTTATAACGATGAGAATTTTAATGAAATAAATAATTTAAAGACACATAATTATAATAATTGAATGAATTCAATGTTAGCTACGAAAGACAAAAATTTTAATGTATATGTTAGAAAGGTTTTAAAACTTTTATAATGACTTTGCTTGAAAAATTAGAAATAATGGGATATGAAAAAAAAGAGGCACAAGCTTTAATAATGGCTGGCAATGTGCTAGTTAATGAAGAAGTATGCATTATCGGTTCCACAAAAATAAAAGACAATCAGCACATTAGAATTAAAGAATTAAAAGAATGAGTTAGTCGTGGCGCCCTAAAATTATTAGAAGCAATAAAAGAATTTAAAATTGATGTCAATGATAAAGTGTGTTTGGATGTTGGTTCATCAACCGGGGGTTTTACAGAAGTATTATTAAGAAATAATGCTAAAAAAATTTATGCACTTGATTCTGGTACAAATCAGCTTGATTTTAAATTGAGAAGTAATAATAAAATCGTTTCAATCGAAAAAACTAATTTAAAATCAATAAACAAAGAAATGTTTAATGAAAAAATTGATATTGTTGTTTGTGATGTTTCATTTATAAGTGTGAAACATTTGTTTAATGTTTTAAATAAAGAAAATATTTTGCAAGATCAAAACGAAATTATTATTTTGATTAAACCACAATTTGAAGCAAATTCTAATCTTGTTGAAAAAGGTGGATATGTTGATGAAAAACATCATAAAAAAATTATTGATGATTTAATAGAGCATGCGAAGGATTTAAATTTTACTTTTAGATATATAATAAAATCACCAATAGTTGGAAATAAAAGTAAGAACATTGAATACCTTGCTTTATTTAGAAAGGAGTAAATGTGGAACAAAGTAAATTAAGAAAAATGTTTCCAATGATTCAAACTAATATTGTTTACTTAGATAGTGGTGCATTAGTTCAAAAACCAAAACAGGTAATAAATGCTATTATAGATTTTTATACAAGATATTCAATATCAAATAGAACTAGTGATAGTGATTTAGGTATATTAATTAATAAAAAAATTGAAGATACAAGAAAACTTGTTGCAAAGCTACTTAATTGTAATCCAGAAGAAATTATGTTTAATTCTGGAACAACAGAAGGCCTAAATTACAGCGCACAATTATTAAAACAGTTGCTTAAAAAAGATGATGAAATAATAGTTCCAAAATTAAATCATTCTTCACACATGATTCCTTGAATTGAAGTTGCCAAGGAAAAGAAAGCAAAAATAATTTTTTCTGATGATATATTAAGTGACATAAATAAAAAAACAAAAATTATTGCATATACACAAACATATAATTCATTTAATGAAAAAATTGATATTAAAAAGCTATGAAGAAAAGCAAAAGAATGTGGCTCAATCATTGTTAATGATGCTGCACAAGCAATTAGTCATGAAAAGGTAAATTCAGATTTTTCGGATATTATTGCCTTTAGTTCAAACAAATTTTTTGGTCCAACAGGTTTAGGTGTTTTGTATGTGTCGCAAACAATTTTGTCTAAAGTTAAAGTTGCTAAGTTTGGTGGTGGAGCGCTCGATTATGTAACTAAGTCAGGTAATTGAAAACCAAAAGATTCTATTTCTAAACACGAACCCGGGACTCTTAATATTGCTGGTATATTTGGTTTATATGAAGCTATCAATTTTTGAAATTCACTAGATAAAAAATGAGTTAAGAATTACATTGAAAAACTATCGGATTATGCATATGAAAAACTATCATCATTAGATAATGTTAAAGTTGTATCTGTAAAAGGAGATCCAATTATATTGTTTAAAGTTGATAATATTAGTTCTCAGGATGTTGCTTCTTATTTAGGTCATAAAAGAATTTATGTTAGAGCAGGAAATTTTTGTGCTCAATATTTAAAAAATATATATACAAATTCTTTTGTTAGAGTTTCGTTGCATCTATACAATAATGTGTTTGATATTGACAAATTATTCAAAGCTCTTAAAGAGGGGGGTGATTTCCTTGATTTCATATAGTGATAGTGAAAAAAGAAAAATAATAATGGATTATTATCTTAATAGAAGAAATCGTTTGGATGATTTTCAAAACAAACAATATAAAAATGTTTATATCCATTCAACACAATGTGTTGATGAAATTTATTTATATTACAATGATAAAAAAAATGATTTTAAATTTGTTGGTCAAGGTTGTGCTATTTTTTTATCATCAACAGAAATATTTATTGAAAGAATAAAAGAGTTAGGTTTTGAAAATCTTAAAAAACTTTCTGATTCATTTAATAAATTGGTTGAAAAAGAAAAGTTAAATAATAATGAAATTGAAATGCTTGGAAAATTAAACATATTTGAGAATGTATCAAAACACCTTAATCGTAAAGAGTGTGCATTATTAATAACAAAGGCGTTTGAAAAAATTAATGAGGTTTAATATATAATTAAACCATATGTTAAAAAATAAAAAAATATTCTTTTCTATCATGACATTACCATTGTTTGCAGTACCTGCATCTTTTACAATTTCTTGCTCAAACTCCACTTCATCAGATACAAGAATTAAAGAAGCAGATGAATTAGAGAGTTTTTTGGGACAAAACGGGAACGGGATTAGTTCAAAAAATGTGTCAAATGTAAAAAACTTTGTAAAAATTGATAATTGAAAAAATGTTGACGATCTTTGTGATAATGTTTTATCAGTGTATTTTACAATTAATGATACTTTTAAAGAAAAACTAAAAGAGAATAAGAATGCAATATACAACAAAATTAAAAGAATTGTGTTGCAACCAAAAAAAGGTTCAAGAGAATTAAAAATTCTTTTTTATCTAAATAAGACAACTTCTGATTTAAATGTTGTATCGACAACCGTTTCAGATGCACTTTCATCAAATTTTTCATATCAATATGAGGTTACAGTAAGTGAAAATCCGCAAGTAACATTTTTTGATGATAAAAAACAATTTGATGAAACATGAAATAAATGAAATAAAAGTAGTGATAAAGAATCGTTGAAAAAAATTTTAATTAATGGTTTTAACATAAGTACAACAGATGCTAACAAGATTGCAAATAATACAGATAAGTCTGAATCAAATAAATATTTTACAGTTAGAACAAGTTCATATTATGTAACTGTTTCAATTACAGAAGAAGGAATAAAAAATGGTTGCATGTTTTCAATAAGCGGTTCTAATTCAAATAGACAAGAATTATCAATTACTTCAAATTATCTTGTTAATACAAATTAATTAAGGAATGTATGGTTTTAAAAGAGGAAATAATACTAGAAGTTGAATACCAAGAAAGAATTGATAAATATATATCAGATAACACTGACATTTCTAGGAATGAAGTTAAAAATATAATTATTGATTATGGTGTTTTTGTTGATGAAACAGTTGAAGTTAGAAAACCCAATTTTACTGTTAAACCAGGCCATAAAATCAAAATAACAAAAAAACTAGATGATAAAGAATATAATATAAAACCTCAAAATATACCATTAAACATTGTTTTTGAAGATGAACATATTGTGATAATAAATAAACCTTCTGGAATGGTTGTTCATCCTGCACCCGGAAATTATGATGGAACATTAGTAAATGCACTTTTATATCATTTTAAAGATTTATCAGATTTAAATGGGCCAATAAGACCCGGGATTATTCATAGAATTGATAAACACACATCAGGATTATTGATAGTTGCCAAATCTAATGAGGCACATCGATATTTTGCAGAGTTAATTAGAAATCATGAAGTTAATCGTGAGTATAAAGCTATTGTTTGTGGTATTTTAAATAATGATGTTACACATATAAATGTTCCAATTGGTCGTTGCCCAAATGATAGACAAAAAATGATGGTTACAAAATTAAATTCAAAAGAAGCATATACAGATGTTTATCCATTACATTTTTATAAAAATCATACATTAGTTAAATGTGTTTTAAAAACCGGAAGAACTCATCAAATTAGAGTTCATTTATCTTATATTAAACACCCTGTTTTAGGTGATGATTTATATGGAAAATATATTGATGAATTTAAACAAAGACTCCATGCTTACAAGATTTCTTTTAAACATATCGATGGTAAAGAAATGTCATTTGAAGTTGATTATCCTAATGATTTTTTTGATGGGGTTGAGGGAATATTTAACCCTAATAAATAATTGATAATAATTTATAATATATTATTATGAAATTTAAAAAATACTTTTTAGCATCTTCTATACTAGCAACAGCAGCATTAACTTCTGTAGTTGTTTTAACTACATCTTGTTCAAATTCTAATAGTGAAAATGAAAAAGAAGATCAATTGTTCAATAGACATTTAAAAATGTATTTTACAAAAGAAGGAGAAATTACAAAATTTATACTTGATGAAGGCGATTCAACAGATATAGAAATTCCTAGCTCAATTCAAGATACATCAACCGGAGAAAGAATAAAAATAGTTAAAATTGGTAAAAATGCCTTTTCAAGTATTAAAAATGTAGATATTAAGAGAAAAATAACATCAATTAAATTACCAACAACAGTTAAAATCATTGATGAAAATGCCTTTTCTGGTAATGAATTAACAACTGTTGAACTTCCTGGAGGAATTGAGACAATAGGAATATCTGCATTTGCATTAAATAAAATTAACAATCTAACATTTGTTGGATCTGGAGCAGCTTTAAGAACAATTGGTGATGAGGCATTTTTTGACAATGAATTAACAACTGTTGAACTTCCGGAATATGTGGCAAATATTGGTAAATCAGCTTTTAAAGATAATCAAATAACAAATATAAATATACCTTCACGCAGCATAACAGAAATAGAAGATTATTGTTTTGAGAATAATCAATTAACATCAGTAATCATTCCGTCAAATGTGTGACGTGTAGGTAAAAGAGCATTTGCGAATAATCAAATTAGCGATATTGGTCCTGCATATGGTTTAGAAGAAATTGACATCGAGGCATTTATGAATAATAATTTTTCAGGAACTCTTTATTTACCAGGTAATGTGGGAATGTTTGTAAATAGAGATGCATTTGAAGGAAATAATATTAAAAAAGTTTATGTTCCAAAAAGTACAAATGATTGAGTTGGAGCTTTTGGTGAAGGTGTTGAAATAATAGTAGTTTAATGAGGTTATATGTCAAAAACAATTAAAGAAATATTAAAAAAATATGAAGATAAAAAAGAAATAACAATCAGAGGTTGAATTACATCAAATAGAGGAAATACAAAAATTAGATTTATTAGTTTAAATGATGGTTCAACTATTTCAAATATTCAAATTGTTTTATCTCAAAATAATTTTGATTTGGAAGAAATTTCAAAATGAAAAATAGGTTCTGCTTTAGAAATTAAAGGTATTTATAAGTTAACACCACAAGCTCAACAACCTTGTGAAATTGAAGCACTTGAAGCTAAAAACATTGGACCTACAGATGATTCATTCCCTATTCAAAAACAAGAAATTAATTTAGAAACCTTAAGAGAGATTCCGCACGTTAGACATAGAACCAATATTTTTAGAGCGGTTATGTTAATAAGATCGACACTTGCAAAAGAAATTCATAATTTCTTTGATTCAGAAGGATTTATGTATTTTCATTCACCTATAATTACTTCTAATGATGGTGAGGGAGCGGGAGAAGGTTTTATTGTTGATGATGAAAACAAAGAACCATTTTTTAATAGAAAAGCAACATTAGCAGTTACAGGACAGTTACATGGTGAATCGTATGCAATAGGATTTAATAAAATATATACTTTTGGTCCAACATTTAGAGCTGAAAAATCAAACACAAAAAGACATGCTGCTGAATTTTGAATGATAGAACCTGAGGTTGCTTTTTATGATTTAAAAGACATTATAAGTCTTGCAGATAGAATGCTTAAATATGTAATTTCAAATACAATTAAAAAACATCCTGAAGAATTTAAATTCCTAGATGAAAAATCAGAAGGTAAATTATTAAAAAATTTAAATAAATTTTTAGATAACAAAATGAAAGTAATGGACTATTCGGAAGCGATTGATATCCTTGCAAAAGTTAAAGATAGATTTGAAGAAAAAGATATTAAGTTTGGTTTAGATCTTGCGACTGAACACGAAAAATATTTAGCTGATGAAGTTTGTGGTGGGCCTGTAGCTGTTATTAATTATCCAAAAGAATTTAAAGCATTCTATATGTATTTAAATGATGACAATAAAACTGTTGCAGCATTTGATTTATTAGTACCAGGAGTTGGTGAATTGATTGGTGGTTCTCAACGTGAAGTTGATATTAATAAATTAAAAGAAAGAATGAAATATTACAACATTTCTATTGAAGAAATGCAATGATATTTAGATTTAAGAAAATTTGGAGATGCTGGTTCAGCAGGTTTTGGTTTAGGTTTTGAAAGATTAGTAATGTATGTAACAGGAATTGAAAATATTAGAGATTCTATTCCATATCCAAGAACATTTGGATCATTAAAGATGTAAATAATTTAATTCTCGATAACAAAAAGTTCTAAGTGAATAGATGTATATTCATTAAATTCTTCTGAATTTGAAATCAAATATTTGAATTCAAGGTGGTTTGAATTTGTCTTCATTTCATTCATTTTTGTATAAATAGAAAAATCTTGATTAATGCCATCAATTCTTAATAGATTTTTAGTAATCTCATTTAGTTTACATGTCAATGATGTAACTCCGCTAAAAATTCTAATTGTGTCTTCGTTATATTCGATTCTATTTGTAATTTTTTGACCATTTCTATTTTCATCAAATGTCAATGATGTAAATCCATCTTCTTCAATTTCTCTTACAAGTTCTGCAGTGAAATCAAAAACAAAATCATCTTTATCGCTTTTTCATTCTTTTCTTGTTGACTTAAATCTTATTTTCATTATATTCCCAACCTTTTATAAATTTTTTCTTTTCCAAATAAATAAATACATTTTGCGAGTTCGGGTCCATGTTCTAAATTGGTTGTAGCAATTCTTATTGGCATAAATAAATTTTTTCCATTTTGTTTTGTTATTTCTTTTGTGTTATTAATTGCTTGTTGAATATTTTCAATGTTAAATTCAACTTTTGATAATTGATTAATAAATTCTTTAACTACTTCATTAGATTTATCTTTTAATGGTTCAAGCTCAACATCAAAAATTTTTAAATTTTCTTGCATTTCTCTAATGTTAAAACAATTTTGCTTATATGTATCTACAAATATATTTTTTCATTCATCACTAACATTTTTAAATTTCAATTTTGATATTAATAAATCATTTGGTTGATTTTTCATATATTGCTTTGAAAATCATTGCATTTTTACAATGTCAAATTTTGATGGTGATTTCGATAAACGTTTATAATCAAATTTTTCAATTAATTCATTTATTGACATTACTTCTTTTGCGTCTTCAGAGGTTCAACCTAATAATGAAAGAAAATTAAAAATTGCTTCTGGTATATAGCCATCATTTTTATAATCTTCAATGAATTGAGCTAACGATGTATCCCTTTTAGAAAGTTTTTTCCCTTCCATATTTGTGATAATTGTTAAGTGTCCAAATTCTGGATGTTCTCATTTTAATAAATCATATATAGCTAATTGTTTTGGTGTATTTGTTATGTGTTCTTCTCCTCTTAACACGTGAGTTATTTCCATATCGTGGTCATCAATTACAACGGCAAAATTATATGTTGGAAATCCATCAGATTTTCTAATAACTCAATCCCCAATTTCATCAGTATTAACAGATATTTTTCCTCTTACCAAATCATCTCAAGCATAGTCTTTATTTTTGGGTAGTGCAACTCTTATTGAATACTCATTATTATCGAATCTTTTTTTCTTTTCTTCATCAGATATTTTTAATCAATTTCTATCATATCTAAATGAGGTAATTCCTTTTGCCTCTTGTTCATTTCTTTGTTTTTCTAATTCCTCAGATGTATCATAAGCAATATAAGCATTTCCATCTCTAATCATTTGCTCAATAATTTCGTTGTATCTTTCAAGTTTTTCTGATTGACGATATTTTCCATATTTATTGTTGGGTTTTAATGGAGATTCATCTGGAATAATTCCTAGTCATGCTAAGTTATCTAATTGTGATGCTTCACCACCCTCAACATTCCTTGAAACATCAGTGTCTTCTAATCTAAAGATAAATTTACCATTATTGTGTTTAGCGAATAAGAAATTAAATAATGCAGTTCTAGCACCACCAATATGAAGATATCCTGTAGGAGAAGGAGCGTATCTTGTTCTTATTTCTTTCATAACATTATTTTACAAAAAACATTAATAATATAAACTACATTATATATAATATAATTTTTGTAGTTTAATTATGGCATCAGAAACTAAACAAGAAAAATCAGTTGAGGTAAGATTAAAAAATAGATTTGATGATGATTATAAAGGTTTCTTTCCTTTAATTTTTAAAGAATGAAAAAAAATATTGATTTTAATTTTATGTGCAATGATTTATGCTTTTGGTCAAACTCAATTTTTACTTAAAGCTGCTGTTGTTTCTGATGGGGTAGAAGCTATTTCTGGTACATTGTCATATTTACTTCCAGTTTTAAAACCATATTTGACAGTTTTATATATGGCATTAAATATTCCGTTAATTATTATTTTTTGAAAAAAAATAAAAAAGACAATAATGATGACAACAATCATTTTTCTTGTATTTAATGCTTTATTTGGTTATATATTTACACTTGAACCTATTGATGAATTTCTATCACATGAATTAATAGTTTTAGTGGAAAAAGGTTGAGAAGTAGATTCTACCGGAACTTCAAATAATGTTAATGCAGGATGACCTGTTTTTGTATATGCAATATTAACTGTTGCTTGTTGTTCTCCTACATCTGCTGTTGTTTGAAAAATGGGTTCGTCAACTGGTGGTACTGATATTATTGCTTATTATTTCTCTTACAAGCATAAAAAACCAATAGGTAATTTATTAGTAATTGTTGGTGGTGTAATGTCATTAATGGGTATATTTGTTTTATTTATGTGTAATAAATTTATATCACCAGATTTTACAAAAGGAATAAATGGATTTAAACATTTCTTTTGTCCACAAGTATTTGGATCTTGTGTTTATATTGCATTAAATGCTTTAGTTATAGATATGATTTATCCAAAATATCAAAAAGTTAAAATGAGAATTGACACAAAATATCCAGATAAAATTGAAGAATTTTTAAAAGAAATTCAGTTTTGACATCCATATCAAATTAAAAGTTCTACAAGTGGTTATACTAAAAAAGAAATTTTCTCAATTGAATCAATTGTGTTCTTGCTAGAGTCTGATGAACTTGCTTCTAAAATCAAGAAAATAGCACCAGATGCTTGAATATCTGTAACTCCTGTTTCTAAGATATATGGAAGATTCAATTATTCAAAGATTGATTAATAAATTAATTATTTTTTTCGATTTTTGATGAAATTACTTTAACTGTATCACTAATTCTATTTAAAATTTTTCCTCTAATTTCAAGTGAATCAATTTGTTTGTCAATTAGAATAAATTTAATTAAGTCATATCCATTCATAATTTCACCTTGGTTAACAATATTTTATTATAAAAATAAAAAATGCTTGGAAAAATAAGAATCTTTGCATTTGTTATAATAAATAATTATGAAAGATAGAGTAGTAACAGGAATAACAGCTACTGGTAAGTTAACGCTTGGTAATTATATTGGTGCTATTAAAAATATATTAAAAATGCAAGATGAGTATGAGCTTTTTGTATTTGTTGCTGATTTGCATGCTCTAACAACATATATTGATCCAAAAACTTTAAAACAAAATAAAGAAAATATTTTTGCTTTATATTTGGCTTGTGGTTTAGATCCTAAAAAAACAACATTATTCTTTCAATCGGATGTTCCTGCACATTCAGAACTTAATTGAATAATGACAACAATTACAAACATGGGTGAATTATCTAGAATGACTCAATTTAAGGATAAAACGCAAAACATTGTCAAACAAGATAATGGAACTGAAATGATACCCACAGGTTTATTTGTTTATCCTTCATTAATGGCAGCTGACATTGTTTTGTATAATCCAAAATTTGTTCCAGTTGGTGTAGATCAAAAACAGCATCTTGAGCTTTGTCAAAAACTAGTGAAAAGAATGAATAAAAAATACAATCTTGATTTTAATGAACCAAAACCAATTATTCCCAAACTTGGTGCAAAGATAAAATCATTACAAAATCCAGAGGCTAAAATGTCAAAGTCAGATAAAAATGAAAATGCTTCTATTTATCTTTTAGATAATCCTGAAGTTGCATATAAAAAAATTTTAAAAGCAGTGACTGATAGTGAAAATAAAATTTATATTTCAGAACAAAAACAAGGTGTTTTAAACTTATTAACTATTTACGCTTCATTAAAAGAAATTACAATTGAAGAAGCTGAAAAACATTTTAAAGATAAAAACTATAAAGATTTAAAAGAAGAAGTTGGTTTTGTTGTTAAGGAATTTTTAAATGATATTCAATCAAAATACAAAGAAGCAATTAAATTGGTTGATGAAATTGCTAAACTTGGTGCAAAAAAAGCGAATGAAATAGCAGATAAAAATCTTAAAAAAATACAAAAAGCATTTGGCATCAAGTAATTGATGTTTCGTTATGGTATAATGAAAATAGGTGATAATTTAATGAAAAATTATTTTATAAAATTAAGTCAATCATTTTTATATTTTTCTAAATCATTAGAAATACATTTGTTTGAAAATATCTAATCGTTTGGTTTTAATGCGAAGAACCGAATTAAAAATAGTTAGATGAAATAGAAATGATTGAAAGACTTTTTTAATAGGTACCGGGACAGGAATTATTAGTTCAGGTTTTGCTGCTTTTTTGATATTTGTAGTTAAGTATATAACAAATAATGTCCAAAAAGAAAATGTCACTAGTCAAGAAATTACAATAAATGGCCTGGGAATTTTATTTATGATTGCTCTTGGGATTTTGTCCATTATTTTTGCTTTTATTTCTAAAATATTTTTATCAAAACTATCTGCAATAAAGATAGCAGAAATAAGAAATTCTATTTTTGACAAAACACAAGATTTATCTCCTTCAGATTTACATGAATATAGTTCTAATTCTTTGATGACAAGATTATCGTTAGATATATTCAATTTTACAATGTATTACAATTGGTTAATTATCAATGTTATTCCATCAATAATTAGATGATTAGTGTTTTCAATTATGACTGCAATTATTAATTATTTAATATGTTTAATAATGATAGGTTTAAGTGTAATTTT
>CASEIC010000025.1 GCA_949288045.1 uncultured Mycoplasma sp.
CATATATCAGTCTTAATATTTGTTCTCTTTCAAACAAGTCATTTGAATTCAACAAAATGATTTTTTCTAATTTTGTGAGCACAATATATCACCTCTATAATATAAAAATAATAACTAATAAATTATATAATATCTAATAGAAAATATATTAATAAAATTGATTTAAAATATTTTTTTTATTTATATATAATTTTTTTATGTCGAATAGAGAAGATAAAAGAGAAAAATTAATAAATGCACTTGAAAAATATAGAAAAAAACAAAAAAAAGTTACGAAAGCTTATTATTTAAGTCAATTAGTAATTGATGAGATTGAAAATATTGCTGTTAAAAACAATCTCTCTTCATCTGAAATTGTTAATGAAATTCTTAAAGATTACTTAGAAATTGAGTAATCTTTTTTAATAATTAATGAAGCAAGGTGTGGGCAATGAAATATATTTTTGTTATTTCTTATATATTTTCTATTAAAAATTTTAATTTAACTATATAATGAATTTTAGGAGGTTAAAATGATTTTATCAATCATTCTCCCGCTGTCTTTTGTGACACACCCACTTATGAGTGAATTAATTTTATTAATATTAATTTTAATATTGTTTATTAAGATCACTAATAAGTAAAAACCCAAGGGTTGCTTACAAAGGATAGTGACTCAAGGTGCCACAACACTTTGAGTTTTTTATTTTTTAAATTAAAAATAAAAGATTGCTGCCACAACAACAATCTTTTGTGTAAGCACACCCACTTACAAAATTAATTATATCATAAAATCAATTGTTTACTTAACAATAATTGATACCATTTCAAATGGTTTAATTTCTAATGAAGGTTTAATTGATTTTTCATTGTAAATGTCAAATCATTTTTTATTAGCAAGTTCAACTTTATGTTTTTTACTTGAAGCATTTACTAAACAATAAATAACTTCTTTTTTTCTATATATTTTGAATGCAACAACTTCATCATTCATTTTTGATTTATATAATTCTTTTTTATTTGAATCATTAATGAATTGGAACTCACCATTTGTTAATGCTTCATATTTTTTTCTCATTTTGATAAGTGTTTTAAACATGTTTAATGTGTCCATGTTTCATTTTTTCTTATCTCAAATCATACATTTTCTACATCCAGGATCATGATCACCATCCATACCAATTTCATCTCCATAGTAGATACATACAGATCCTAACATATGGAATAGTAGTTTGTAAGCTAATTTAAATTTATCTAAATTATGTTCAAAGAAAGTCATGATTCTTGGAGTATCATGAGAACCTAATAGGTTGAACATACCTCTTTTAATTGGGTTGTTGTATATCAATAAATATTTAGACATTTCTTCTTCTATTTTTGTTTTTGATCATTCATTTTTAACAAGGTTCATTACACAATCTCTTAGAGTATAGTTCATAACTCCATCAAATGTATCTCCATTTAAGTATAGAGATGAGTTATATCAAACTTCTCCTAAGATATAAATATCAGGATTAATATCTTTAGCTCATTTTCTAAACATTCTTCAGAAATTTAATGTTGGTTCATTTGCAACATCTAATCTTCATGCGTCGATTCCTAATGAAGTTCATTTTTCAACAACTTTTTTAAAGTATTCAATAACTCCAGGATTTGATCAATTTAATCTTGGCATATGAGGAGTAAATGCAAATGTTTCATAAACATATTCTTTATTTAAGAAATAATTTGGACCATATTCATCGGATGGTTTAAGAGCTTTGAAGTTATTAACAAAGAATCAATCTTTGTATTTTGATTTTTCTTTGTTTTTAACAACATCTAATCATGGAGCAAATTTTGAACCAGAATGATTGAATACAGCATCAATCATAATCTTGATTCCTTTTTTATGACATTTATCGATTAACTCTTTGAATTTTTTCTCATCTCCAAAATGTGGATCAATTTGTAAATAATCTTCAGTGTCATACTTGTGATTTGTGTTAGCTTTAAAAATTGGTGTAAAGTAAATACCTGTTACTCCTAAATCAACAAGATGGTCTAATTTATCAATAACACCTTGTAAATCTCCACCAAAGTAATTTTCAGGTGTAGGTTCTGCTGAACCTCATGCCAATGTTCCTTTGTTGTCATTTGATTTATCACCATTTCAAAATCTTTCTGGGAAGATTTGATATCAAACCATTTTTGAAACTCATCTTGGTATATTTGTAACATTACCTTCATGTAAGTAACCTCATGTGAATCCCATACCCGCTATACATTCACTAATTGGGAAGAATCCTCTTTCTCCATAAAGTGTTGAACTTCCATCTTTTGCATGAATTTCAAATGCATATCTAACACGTTTTGTTTTTGTTGCAAATTTAGCTTTGTAATAGTCAAAGAATTCATCAGATAAATATTTATCCATTTTGACAGTTCCGTCTTCTTCTCAGTACATTGTTTCATCACCACCAAATTGTGTAACCCCAACATCTGGTCCATCTTTTTTTCTTCAATTAAATGGATCTCCAAATCTTACTTTGATGTGATCAACATTATCTTTTTTAACTCTAATAATTGTAGATAAAGTATCTCCTGTACTATTTTGGTAAGCATATCTTCCATATGCTGTATGGTAAACAGATTCGTATGAGAATTTTTCTGATGAATTAAAGTAAGCAAGAATTTTATCTAAATTAATATCTGCGGTTGTATCACAAATAAATGTTCCATTTACATACATTTCTTTAATTCCATATGTAACAGATACTGCATGAATATTTGCAGACATTAAACCTTGAATACCAACAAGCGCATCTTCAAATCCTACACATTCTTCAGGTTTTAATTTTAAACCTTGAGCTGCTGCTAAATAAATATCAGGTGCAGGTTTACCATTTTTGATTTTATCTACATTTACAATATAGTCAAAATATTTAACAACATCTAGACGTTCTAAAATTGTTTTTGCATTTTTTGATGATGATGCAATAGCCATTTTGATTTTTGATTTTTTAGCGTCATCTAATAATTTTTTGATACCTGGTAGGATGTCTTTTTTAGTAATTTTTGTTTTTAATGACTTTATGTATAAATTATTTTTATCTTCACACATTTTGTCAATTTTTTTATTGTCTAATTTAATTTTTTTAAGTTTTAAAATTGCTAAAAGAGTTTCTTTTCTTGGAAGACCTTTTAGTAATTCGTTTTCTTTTTCTGTATATTTAATTTTTTCTTTTGCAAGAATATCTCTTCAAGCTTCAAAGTGAAGTTTAGCTGTATCTGTAATAACTCCATCTAAGTCAAATATTAATCCTTTAATTGCCATTTTATTTCTCCTCATAAATTGTTGCTTCATATGGTCTTACTATTGTTTGTGAAACTTTTGCTTCATCATAGTTTGACATTACAATGTTTGAAATTTTTCTTTTTGCTTTAATTTCTTTATCTGTTCAGTTAATAAAGATTGTTAATTCTTTATTTGCTTTTTTAACTTTATAGCATACTGATTTTTTATCAAGTTTAACAACTTTGATTTCATCAAAATCTGTAAAGATTTCTCCTTGTTTACTTTTTCTTAATTTAATAAGTTTTTTTGTAAATAAGTAAATTGATTTATCTTTTTTTGTTTTGTCATTTTTTGCATTAATTGTTTTTCAATTATTTGATTTATTGTAGAAAGGTTTAACACCCGTTTTTGCAAAACCTGAATTTGGTGTGTTATCTCAAGCCATTATTGATCTTGCTAAATCTCTTGATCCTTCGCAAACAGCTTTTAAGTATTCAGTTTTTGTATAACCTTTTTCTTTTACAAATTCTTCTTCTCTTAATCAAACTTGTTGATCTCTAAAATCTTTTAATGATTTTACATTCATGTAAGCCATTCCAAATTCTTCACCTTGATAAATAAATGGAATACCTTTTGTTGTCATTAATAATACCATCATTGCTGTTTGTGCATAGAAACGATTTGAAGGTTTGGTTTTGAAATATCTATCAATTGCTCTTGGAACATCATGATTTGTTCACGATGGCGATGTTACTAAACCTGTTTGTTGTCAATCAAAATAACCTTGTAAATCTCTTCAATCAACTTTGTTTTTCTTTTTAGATAAACCACCGTGTTCATTTTTTCAATCAAAGAATAAGTTAGAGAAATTGAAGAATGAATCAACTATTCCATCTTCAATACAATACTTTTTCATAATATCTGGTTTAACATTTCAAGATTCACCAATAATATAAGCATCATATTTGTTTGTTACATTATCTGCAATATCTTTTAAAAATTGGTAATTGTATTTTCCATATCTTATTACATAAGGATCTGTTGTTTTACCGACGTGTTCAATAGCATCAAATCTTATGTATTTAACTCCTTTTTTAATTCAGAATTCAAGAATTTTGTAAAGCCATTTCATAAATTCTTTTGAATGGAAGTTAAAGTCAGCTTGTTCTTTTGTAAAAATATGTAAGTAATAACTTTTAACACTCGGAACATACTCTCATGCAGAACCACCAAAAATTGATTCATCTTTTAAGTTAGGTTTGTCATTTCACATGAAAAAGTCATGATATTTGTTGTCTCTTGATTTACATGCTTCTTTAAATTCAAATGATTCAGTTGATGCATGATTAAGAACAAAGTCCATCATTATTTCCATACCTAATTTTTTTGCTTTTGATATTAATGATTCAAAATCTTTCATTGTTCCAAATCTTGGTTCAATTTCACAATAGTCAATAACATCATAACCTGCATCTGCAAAATTTGATTTATAGATAGGACATAATCAAATAATATCAATTCCTAAGTCTTTAAGATATGGTAACTTTTCTTCAATACCTTTTAGATCTCCAATACCATCTCCATTTGAATCTTTAAATGTTAAAGGAAATATTTGATAACCAACTTTATTTTTTAATTCATTAATATTTTTCATAACTTATCCTTTCTAAAATGGATTCATTCTTCTTCTTGTGTATTTGACGCCACTTGAAGTTTTTTTAATTTTTCTTTTTCATTTGTCTGATTTTCATCATCAGTAATTGAATATTCCACGCGATATTTCATCCATTGCAATTAATAAATAAATCCCATTTATTCCATATAATGCATTACCAAATTGATCTGATGAACAAAATAGAGATGTGAATCCAAACACTAACACAACAATTCAAGTACAAATGATTGATGAAATAGAGTTAAAGATTGGATTTCCATATGACATTGGTCCAACTAAATAAATAATATTTACAGTTCTACCAACTTGCATAAAAATTAACAATAGAAATGGAATAAAACAAACTTTTCTAATATCATTAAAAAATGGTTTTACTTCTTCGCCTTGTGTTAATTTGAAGAAATCAATTAGGTATGGTTGTAAGAAGAACATTCCAACTGCAAGAGCCATATCACCAATAATAGAAATTATGAAACATTTTTTAATTAATTTTTTAGCACCTTCATAATCTTGGTTCCCCATCATCCTTGCACAAATGATTGAACCTCCTTGACTAAATGCTACCGACACGACAGTTATTACTGATGAAAATGTTTGAATAATAGTATGAGATAAATTTAAAATGTTCGTTCCATTATCTTTAATAAACGCATCGGACAACCGCATACCAATTTGTGCCACAAAAACACCAACAATCAACATTGCAAAGTTATATGAAATTTTTTCAAAACCAATTGGAATTGATATTTTTAATAATTGTTTTAAAATTGGCTTATCAAATCTTAATTCACTAAATTTAAATTTGTAAACTTTTAAATTAAAAATAATGATTGCATAAATTAAGGTTACAACATTGGCTATTATTGTTCCAATTGCAGCTCCCATAATTCCAAAATCAATAACAATAACAAATAATAATGTAAAACAAATATCAATAATGATTGTCATCATATTTCAAATAATTGTATGTTTTACATATCCATAACTATTAATTACTGAACCTAGTGCATTTTTAGGCGCGATTAATAAAATACACAATGCAATTACTTGTCCATATAGCAAAGCATTATTATACTGTTCAGTACCTGGTTTTAAAAACCCATATAAACCAAAAGGCATAATAATTTCAGAAAGAATAGTTATAGAAATAGCAAATACAATAGCTGCAAAGATAGATGTATAAATAGATTTTTTAATAATACTCATATCATCTTGTCGACCAATTCTTTGTGAAACTACAACACCAACACCACCACCAACAAATGTCAGTAGTGTTGTAAAGATATTGTAAATCCTTGATGCTGAACCAACAGCCTCTGAATAAATAATTCCAGTGTTTGGAACAAGAGCCAAAATCAATGTATTAATCATTGAAGCAGCAAATCCAGCTAATGACATAAATAAAAACGGCATTGACAATGACACAAGTGATAATTCGGAATCTTTTTTGTATCCTTTTTTAGTTTTGCTGGCTGTCATAAATAGAATAAATAGACGTATTTATTAAGTTTAATTTTTATCTTTTCTTTGAATAGACAAATATAATTTTACATAATTAAATTTTTATTGTTATAAAAAAATTAATTATTTTTTATAAATCAAAATTGACTGTCATGGTTTTAATTTATTTTTTATAATTTCTTGGTAATTATTCAAAATAATTCCCTTTGAATCAAATTTATAATCAACTGTTTTTGATGATCAATTTGCAATTACAATAAGTTTTTTGCCCTTTAAATCTCTTTCATATGCAAAAACATTTTTATCAGCTTTGTTTAGTAATTTAAATGAACCTTCAGCTAATATTTTTGAAGTTTCCTTATTATCTTTTCTGTATGAAATTAAATTTTGGTATCAATAGAATAATGAATTCGAATCTTTTAAAGCATCTTCAACATTTATTTCTGTATAATTTTCATTAACTTTTAATCATGGTTTTTTTGTTGAAAATCCTGCATGTTTTTCGTTTGATCATTGCATTGGAGTTCTTGCATTATCACGATTCATTTTAGCAACAAATTTAACATGATTGTCTTTTGATCATTTTTTGTTCTCTTTTGACATTGCTTTATACATTTGGTAAATCTCAATATCATCATGCTCACTTAACTTATTAAATTTACAATTTGTCATTCCAATTTCTTCACCTTGATAAATAAATGGAGTACCTTGTAACATATGCATTGTAAGTCCTAGTGTTTTACCAGATTCAATTCTATATTTTTCATCACCAAAATTGGAAATCATTCTAGGTAAATCATGATTAGACAAAAATAATCCCATTCAACCTTTTTTATGTAACCCTTTTTGTCATTTTTCAATGATAGTTTTAAATTTAACTAAATCAAGTTTTGTAGCTTCTCATTTTGGTTTATTATTTCAATTTGCTTGAATATGATCAAAACCAAAAACCATTGCCATTTCTTTACGTTTTGGATCTGTGTATAAAATTGCTTTTTCCATTGATGCATCTCAACATTCACCAACAGTCAATAGATCTTCTTTAGCTCACTTTGATTTAGCTCTTCATTCTTTTACATATTTATGTAGTTTTACCAAATCAATGTATTCACCTTTTTTAATTTTTTTAGGATCTAAATTTTTTCCAATATCATCGATAACATCAAACCTAACCCCACCAATACCTTTATCTATCCAGAAATTCATTATTTCATGAAACTCATTTCTTACTTCAGGATTATCTCAATTTACATCAGCTTGTTCAACAGCAAATGAATGAAGATAGTATTCTCCACCTTTAACTTTTTCTCAAGCTTCACCACCAAAAACTGATTTTTTTTCTCATACTGGTTTTTTAGTAAAGAAATAATAATCTCTATATTTCTTATCACCTTTCATTGCTTTTTTAAATCACTCATGCTCTGTTGATGTGTGGTTTGCAACAAAATCAACAATAATTTTTATATTATGTTTTTCACAAGTTTTTGAAAGGGATTCAAAATCTTTCATTGTTCCAAATATTGGATTAATAGCTTTATAATCTGAAACATCATATCCATTATCAACCATTGGAGAATTAAAAAAAGGAGAAATTCAAATTGCTCCTACTCCTAATTTTTCTAGATATGGTATTTTTTCTTCAATACCTTTTAAATCACCAATACCATCTCCATTTGAATCTTTAAATGATTTTGGATATATTTGATAAACAACAGTGTTTTTTCATCAATTCATAATCAATATCCTTATTTCATTATTTATTTGCTTTCTAAAGTGACTTTTTGTCCAGCAACAACTAAAGGAAGTTTTGTTCCTTTTAATAGATTAAATTCAATTCCATTTTTTGTAACTTTGACATTTAAAATGTTTTTTCTAAATGAAATATTGAATGCAAAAGATTTTCATTGTTTTGGAAGTTTTGGATCAAAATGTAAAACGCCTTTTCTAACTCTCATTCCTGCAAATCCTTGAACTATAGTCATTCAACTTCCTGCCATTGATGTAATATGCAATCCATCTTTTGTATCATCATTATAATTATCTAAATCTAATCTTGATGATCTTTTATAGAATCTAAATGCATCATCCATTTTATCTACTCTAGCAGCTAAAATAGAGTGAATACATGGTGATAATGATGATTCATGAACTGTGTATTGTTCATAAAATTCATAATTCTTTTTAATTTGATTGTATGTAAAATCATCTTCAAATAAATAGATACCTTGTAAAACATCAGCTTGTTTGATGCAGCAAGATCTTAGAATTTTATCTCATGATCAATTATGAACAATTGGACGATCTTCAGGTTTTAAATCTTTTGTTTTGATAAATTCTTTATCTAAGAAACCATCATGTTGAACAAAAATGTCAAGTTTTTTATCATATGGTAAATACATTTTTTTAACAATATCAGCTCATTTTTTAAGATCTTTTTCTTTAACTCCTAATTTAGCAAGTTTGTTTGCTGATATTTTATATTTTTTAATAACTTCAAATGTATAGTTTAAGGTTCATTTTGCAATTGTATTTGTATATCAGTTATTATTAACATTATTTTCAAATTCATTTGGTCCTGTAACACCATGCATCATGTATACTTTTTTATTTTCATTATAATGAACTCTAGATGCTCAGAATTTTGAAATGTTAGCTAAAACATCAATTCCATAAGTTTTAATATATGAATCATCACCTGTGTAATTTGTGTAATTATAAATTGCATAAGCAATAGCACCATTTCTGTGAATTTCTTCAAATGTAATTTCTCACTCATTGTGACATTCAACACCATTGAATGTAACCATCGGATATAGAGCACCTTCAAGACCTAACAATTTCGCATTATCAATAGCTTGTGGTAATTGGTTATGTCTATATTTTAATAATGATTTTGTAACATACTCTGGAGCAACTCCTAAATATGTTGGAACACAATAAGCTTCTGTATCTCAATATGTAGCTCCACCATATTTTTCACCTGTAAATCCTTTTGGACCAATGTTAAAGTTTGCATCTTCACCATAGAATGTCGAGAACAATTGGAATAATGAGAATCTAATTCCTTGTTGTGATGCAGGGTCGCCTTCAATTTGAATATCACACATTTCTCATCTTTGATTTCAAAGTTTTGAATGTTTTTCTTTCTCTTTTTCAAAAGTTGTTTTTGATAATGAATTTGCTTTTGCTAAAGTTAATTTTTTAATTGAAGCTTCTTTATGATGTCTTGTTGTTAAAATAGCAACTTTTTTACTTATTTCAAAAGTATCTTTTGCAGAGATTTGTTTTTCATAACTTAATTCTGTTGAAAATTCTGATGTTTTTGTTGAAACTTTAGCACCTTTACAATCAGAAGTTGCAGCACCAGCAACAACATATTGATCAACACCGAATGGATTTGGTTTTGTTTTAATTGATGTAAACTGATATTTTTTATCAACAATCTGTGTATTAACAGGCATTCAAAATTGTTCACCATGGTTTGAATCTAAGTTTCAAACATTTCCATCTAAAACAGAAACAAATTTAATCTTACATTTTTTAGAAGGAGTAATTGAGTATTTTATAAATGCTGTTTCAGTATCTGCTATTGAATAAAATCTTTCTGTTTTACACTCAAGCTCAATTCCGTTCATTACAACTGTAAATTCTCTTGAAAGAATTCCATTATACATATCCAAAACTCTTTTGAATTTTTTAGGTTTATAAACATTTAAATCTAATTCTTTATCATTAACAAAAACTCTAATTGTTACAAAGTTCAATGAGTTAATTGCTTTTCCAAAATAGTGCGGATATCCATTTTTTCATCAACCTACTTTTGTTTTATCTGGAAATCACACACCAGCATTATAAGTTCCTTGATGCATTTTCCCTGTATATGTTTCTTCAAAATTTCCTCTTGAACCAAAATATCCATTTCCTAATGAAGTTAATGATTCTGCTATTAAGAAATCATTATTTTTTGTATCCATTTTCTTTTGAACAAGTTTTCACTCATCATATTCAAATAAATTTTTTACATGTCTTTCGTTATTGCTCATAATTTCCTCATATTTTTATTTATTGATATATTCTATACAAAGAAATCAACTACAGTTGATTTACTTGTAAGTGTTTTCTATGTTTAAATCTAATTGCTTTTTCTGTTTTCTTATCAAAGAAAAATAATTCATCTCTTTTAATTAAGAATTTTTCAATTTGTCCTTCTTTAACGTCGGCTCAATTTGGTACTGAAGATAAAATTGTTGAATCCGATGCAGGATGAGCAGATGTAACTATTTTTTCTTTACCAACAAACTCAACATCTATTATTGATAAATTTATATTTGAATTGTTTCATGAATGAATGAAAGCTTCAGATCTAATTCCTAGATAAATTGGTAATCCTTCTGCTTCTTTTGGAATTTCGTAACAATCTAATGGTATTTTTAAATCTCCTTTATTTGAAACAAAATGTCCTTTTGTAATTTTTCCTTCGAAAATATTCATTGTTGGTGAACCGATGAATTTTGCAACAAATAAATTTGCTGGTTGATTGTAAAGTTCTAATGGTGTACCGATTTGTTGAATAACTGAATCATTCATTAAAATAATTTTATCAGCCATTGTCATAGCTTCTAATTGATCATGTGTAACATAAACAAATGTTGAACCTAACATTTTGTGAATTTGAACAATTTCACGTCTTGTTGATTCTCTTAATTTAGCATCAAGGTTTGATAGTGGTTCGTCCATTAAGAAAACAGCAGGTTTTCTAACAATAGCACGGGCAATAGCAACCCTTTGTCTTTGACCCCCTGATAAATCTTTAGGTTTATCATATAAACGGTTTGTAATTTGTAACATTTTTGCTGCTTGTTTTACACGAACATCAATAACGTCATTTCTTATTTTTTGGTTTTGTAAACCAAATGCAATGTTTTTGTAAACATTCATGTGTGGATATAAAGCATATGATTGGAAAACCATAGCAATATCTCTATCGCCTGGTTCTAAATCATTTACCCGATAGTCATCAAATAGCAAGTCACCTTTTGTAATTGAGTTAAGACCTGCAATCATTCTTAATAAAGTAGTTTTACCGCAACCAGAAGGCCCTAAAATAACACAGAACTCTCCACTATTAATTGTTATATTAATATTGTCCAATGTGTATTCAGTACGACCTTCATATTTTTTACCAACATTAACAAAATCAATCTTTGCGCCTTTTGCTTTTGATGAAGATGATTCTGATTCACTTATTAATTTATCAATAATACTCATAATTTATCCTTTCATAATACTTTTGTATTATTTAACTCCTCCTGTTGTCAACCCACTAACCATATGTCTTTGTGAGTAAATGAATAGTGCTGTAATTGGAACTGCTGTAATTAGAGCACCAGCTGCATATACTGGTTGGAATACTTCTTTTTGAGAATTAGCTGTTAATAATGTATATAGTCCAACTGGTAATGTATATGTTCTTGGAGAGTTTAATAAAATTTTAGGTAAGATAACATCTCCGAATGGCCCAATGAATGATCATAGAGCAATAATCATTAACATTGGTCTAGCAAGTGGCATAATAATTCTTACATATGTTTTAAAGTTTCCACATCCATCAATTTTTGCAGAGTCATCAATTTCAGTTGAGATTGAATCCAAGTAACCTTTTAAAACAAATGTATTACCTGCAATTGATCCACCTGAATAGATAATAATTAATGTAATTAATGGAAGGATTTTGATTGTCTGGTTTAATAACTCATTAATAATATAAAGAGCAATAAGAGCTGATATTGAAGGTACCATTTGAATTAACATAATTACCATCAATGAAACTCTACGTCCTTTGAATCTAAATCTTGAATATGCATATCCTGTTAGAGACACAACAACAACTGTTATTATCATTGTGTAAACAGAGACAAACAATGAATTTAGCATTCAATCACCAAAGTAAATTCCTTTATCTTCTCTAAATAAATATTTGAAGTTTTCAAATCCAAATTTAAAGTCATCAAATCTTATATAGAATTGAGAAACGTTGTTAAATGAAGCAAGTATTACTCCAACAACGGGCGCTAAAATAACCACAGATCACAATATCAACAGAACATAAACCATTCCTGTTCTAGCTTTTTGAAGAGGTGTTCTTTTTAGTGTATCTTTTGTATTTACTTTAGAACGTTTTTTTTCTGGAATCTTTTTAGGGTTAAAGTTTTTTATACTTCTCATACTATACCTCCTCTCCTTTTCTAAATGCTTTTGATCTTGCAAATCCAATACCTGATGCTCCAACAACAAAAATTGACATAACAATTACAAGTGCTGATCCAAGAGCTTGGTTAGATTCAACATTTGATGCTTGTGATCCGAATGTGATTTTGAAGATTCATGACAAGATAATATCATTATTACCAACATCATACACATATGATGGATCAATTTTTGAACCCCCATCATTGAACATTCAAATGATTGAGAAGTTGTTAAAGTTGAATGTAAATTGAGAAATTAATAATGGGGCAATTTGTAACATAACAATTGGTAATGTCATTTTTGCAAATTGTTTAAATGGTTTCGCTTTATCAATTTGTGCAGCTTCATATATATCTCCAGAAATTGATTTCATGTTTCCTGATACTAGCAACACAATGTATGAATGACCCAATCATCCTTGAATTAAGATTAAGATTAATCTTGCCATTGTTGCATCTGATTGTCAGTTTATAGGATCCATACCCATATCTATCAATCAAGTGTTAATTAATGATGATGATGAATCTCCAAAAATTATTTTGAAGAATAGAATTGACAAGAACGCTGGAATAGCTCATGGAAGAATAAATATTGTTCTTCATAGTGCTTTACATTTAATGTTTCTATTTTCAACAGCAAGAGCCATTATTGTACCAATGAATAGAACTAATAATGTTGTACTAATTGCTCACACAATATTTCATCATAGAACATTTCCAAATGGTTTAAAGAATTCTTCATTTGTAAATAATTTAATAAATTGTTCAAATCCAACTCAATTTGTTTCATTACCACCAGCAGGGTTATGTTTTGTACCAATATTTGTAAATGCTAATAATAATGAAACAATAATTGGCATTATAACAATAAAGATAATTAGGATTAAACCTGGAATCGAGATTGCATATGGGAATCCAGATGATCTCAAGATTTTTTTAGTTTCAACTCATGTGTTGTATCTAATACCTTTTTCCATTGCTCTGGTTATCTTTCAACACTGATATGCCGAAATTGATAAATAGGCAAATGATAAGACGAGTAACAAGACGGATATTACCCCTTCAACAAGAGCATACCGTGAATCTGATCATACATCTCCATACACCGGTGATTCAACACCTGTTGGTCATGAAAGTTTAATTAAACCGAAAATACCTTCACCTTTAATGTTATACATTCCAAATGCATATGGAACAAATATAGCTCATACTAAAGCTGTAATAATTAAAAAGAAGATTGATTTTTTTCAATTTTTAAGAACTAATGAATCAACACCAGGTAATAAGAATGCTAAAATTGTCATTCAAATTGAATTATTTTTTTTGTACTCAATCGGTGTTTCTTTTGAAATTTTGTTTTTATCTTGTTGTAAATTCTTTTTAATTAGTTTACTTTGTTTTTTATATGTAACTAAAACATCTTTTGATACATATTTTTCTTTTGAAGAATTTAAATTCATTTTTATAGCTTTTAAATCTTCTTCCAAGAAAATTGATAGTTTTAATTTTGAAAGTTTATATGCTTCTCTAGTAATTTCTTTTCTAGATAATTTATTTTTTAAATTTTGAAGATCTTTATCATATTGAGCTTTTAGAGCTGATGCTTGATTATTATATATTTGTTTATCTTCAACAGTCATCTTTCTAGATGGTTTGATTAGTTGTTTATTAGCATTAACTGCTTCAACAAAATAACGATCATTTTGTAATTTTGCATTTGCATAATCTCTTAATGCAGTAGCATTATTAATCATAAATTCACCATCTCATGTTAAATCATATAATCTTTGACCTAAAACATCAAGGTAATTTGCTTTTAAATTATCAAGAATATTATTATATGCTCATCTGTTTAGTGAATGTAGTGAAGGTGATAATAATAATCTTAAATTTGTAGTATCTGATGACTCAATAATAGCTTTTTCTTTGCTTGATCAAAGTTTAAAGTGTTTGTTAACATTTGATTTATATTTTTTGACATTTGATTTATAAACAGCTTTTTCTTGTGCTTTAATTTTTTTAATTTCTTCTTTTCTTATTTTTGCACGTCTTTTAATTTCTTTTGCTAAAAGATCTGACTGATTTTCATACTCATCTCTTCTTGCTCTTATTCTTTGTTTATAAAATTCTTCTTTTGAATTATTTACAGAATTTCTATATTTATCTTTTATTCTTTGTCTTTCAGATTTAACTTCATTTCTATAATTTAATTTAACTGCTTTTTTTTCTTTTTTGTAATTTTCATCTAATTCTTCTAATTTATTAGTTAATTCTTCTTCATGACCTTTATATTTAAAATATGGTTGAGATTTATATGCTTTAACTAATTTAGAAAATTCTTTTTCGCAATATAGTTTAATAGAAATTACAGTATCAGGATTTAAATCTTCATCAAATTTAACGTTGTTTAAAATTGGTTCTATTGTTTTTTGAACTGTATTGTAGGATAAAAGATTATCAACATTAAAATTTGGTTGTTGAATTGCAATTAACAATTCTTTCAAAAATAATTGGTATGTTTTTAATTCATTTTCAATCAATCATGCTTTTGATTTATATTCATGTGTTTTTTTTGCTAATTGAGCATCAGATTCATCTGAATATTGAATCAATTTTAACGATTTAATAGAATCCTTAATATGTTGTTTTATTTCTTTTTCTAGCAACTTAATTTTTTTAGAAATAAATTGTTCAAAAGGAATTTGACTAGTACAATTTTTTAAATTGTCAACAATTATTTCTTTATTTGATTTATGTTTTAATTTAACTTCTGTTTTTTTAGAATTGTACATTACCTTAGCAGTGTTCTTAAATTTATAGAAGTTATTCTGCTCTAGTTTTTTTTGAACTTTATGTTTAGTTATTTCTCTTTCTAGGTTCAATCTTTTTTGATGAATTTGTTCAACAGCTAATTGTTCAAGTTCAGTATCTTTATAATCAAAGATTTCTCCAAAACCATTCATCAATTTAGGTTTTGTTGATTTTTCTAACTTAGCCATTATTTCACCTCCTTAACATCTCTGTTATTTCTATTATTTGCTCATTCATTTCTAATTTCAAATTTAATGTCTTCACGTTTTTTATTTACTTTTACCAAATCATACAATGTAACACCAGCAAGTCCAATTACCATAATAAAGTCAATTACTTTTTGTCACATTGGCATTCCTTCAATAAAGAAGACAAACACACCCGCTCCCATAAATACTACTGCTCATATTGTTCTAAAGAAATATCCATATTTAACTTTTGTTCTTCCAAACATTACAAATACAAAGAATATAAATACAGTTGATATTCCTCCTAGATAAGCAGGTAATGATCATAAGTTTCAAACTTGTTTAGCATGATCATAAAGAGCATTGTACTCATCAGAATCTACTGGTGGCAGGGTTCCATCATTATATTTATCCATTAAACTTCTTATCAAGATTTCTTTTTCAACAAATTGTGTCACAAGGAAGTTTATTGAATAAACAAGTACAAACACAAATATTAATGATATGTATATGTAGAACAAAATAGGATTAATATTTGTTTTATGGGATTTTATTTTTGGAATCTTATCATTAAACATAAAACACCAACCACTAACCTTTAAGTCCTCTCAACATTGTTTCAAATGATGTTGCTAAATGTTGTCTTAATCTTTCAGAAACTTGTGCATCTGTTCATCTTACAGATGGGTTAACAAGAACATGTTTCATACCAGGGTTTCCTGATGTTGATCTAAATCCTTGTTCATCTCATCTTGATCAAACCAAGTTAAAGTCAGCATTACCACCATCGGGTCTTTTGTCCATAGTTACAGATGCATTAACTGATTTAATAACTGTTGCTTCTAATTTATCTGTTGATGGATTATCAGCATAACTATCTAATATTTTTTTTGCAACTTGTCCTTCAATAATTTTTCCAGATTTTTTATATTGTTGCATTATTACATTTTCATCAGTTAATAGAACATTTAAAAATCTTTTCATATCTCTAATTTTTTCTGGGTTTGTTGCATTTCTTTGGTTAATACCATATAATCATCCACCAGGAGATTGAACATATGGAACTCCTGATTCTGTTAAATTAGGAACAGGAATTGCTTGATCAAATTTACCTCTATATTGATCAACCATTCATGGTCCATCAATAACAGCGGCTTTTTTGGCAGCGGATGCTAATTGTGTTGTTTTTGGAGCAAAGTTATCACCATCTAAAAGTCAATCATTACCTTCTTGTCTTAAAATGTTATTATAAACTTTTGATCTATTGTAATATGATGCTAAAAAGTCAAGAGCTTCTTGAAGAGCTTCTGTTGCAATTTTTGGATCTATTGTAATTCCTTTATCATCTCAACCTGGAGTATCTTCATAATTTTGTAGAGGTCAATTTTTATTTTCAGATACTAAATTAGTCATATTTGATTGGTATCCTGATGAAAGGGTATTGTTTGAAACAAGAATTTTTCCAATCAATTGTCCGTTTTGACCAGCACCTTCTTGTTTTGATTCGATAAATCCAGCAACAACTCCTAATGCATATCATAAATCATTAAATTTAAATGAATACATTGAATTTGTTCAATTATCATCATTTACTATTTTTGTTATTTTTTCAATTGATGAAATTTCATCATCACTAAATCCTTTGTAATATAGAACAAGAGCTTCTTTACAATGTGGTATTCCAAAATAAAATGGTTGAGGTTCTGTACCTTCCTCAGAGTTTGGTGGAACAACAAGAGCTTCACCCTTAGCTGCAAATTCTTTAACTCCGCCTTCTAATGATGAATATATTTTAGAATCAAATTCTTCTGAAATAATAGCTTCAGGAGAATCAAATCCCATCAATGCTCCATGTAATTCAACCAATGAAGGTATTCTATCAATTGGACAATAAATTAAATCAGCAACTTTTTGATCAGCATATCCTAATGTTTGAATTAAATCAACACCATCAAAAGCACCCAATTCACGAAGTTGAATATCATATTTTCTATCTGGATATTTTTTGTTATAAACTCTTACAGCTTCTTCATAAACAGGTCTAAGTGCAGTGTCACAATAAACACCTATTTTGTCATAATCAAATGATGTTGAATGCTTTGAAGCATTTGAAACAGCCATTATAGGAAGTGTAATTGCTGCACCTAGAACAACAATTCCTCCTACAACGGAAGCAATTTTTTTACCTTTTGTAGACATAAAAATCCTATCTTTGTAAATGCACTTATCACATTTACTCTCTATACTCTAGTATGAATTAATAATTTAATTGAGAACTTTATTAACTATCGGCTAGATTGAATGAATTCTAGTCCCAATAATATTAAACCATATTTTTATTTTTTAGTAAATATATTTTTTAAAAAATTATTTAGAACTTTTTAGTTCTCTTTTAATAGTTGGACATTCCTTAATATCTTTTATTTCGCTCTCTATATTATCAAGTCTTTTATCTACTTTATTATTTCATTCTCTTTGTTCTTTCATAAAACTTTTAGTTTCTTTCATAAAGCCTTTAGTTTCTTTCATAAAATCCTTGACTTCTTTCATAAAGTCAAACATTGTATCTTCGAATCCTTTTGAATACTTCATATTTGAAATCTTACCACATATTCTAATTTCATATTCATTAGTTAATTCATCATATTTAATGAGTTCAATAGTTTTTGACTCAGATTGATTTAAAAAATTATTTAAATTTGTTTTGTTTAACCTATCACCTTTTTTGACTTTTTTTATTTTCATAATTTAAAAGTATGTCCTTTCTGTTTTTTTATAATAAAAAACAAAATATCACAGTTTAATTAATCATTACAATGAAAATAATATAAGTTTAATTGAGATGACTATATTATACCATAACTAAGTTCTTCTACTAATACTAACTTGATGTAATAAAAAATCTTACTCATATCTTGAGTAAGATCTAATAAAACTATTTTTTTATTTTATTAATTATTTAAGTTTTCTATTTCTTGCAAAGAAGTAGATGAAGATGAATATTCCAAGTGTTGCAACCCCAGCTGCACCAACTAATACTCAAGTTAGCATTGACATTGGTTCACCTTCTTTAGCTTCATCTAATCCATTAACAATTAGGTTTGGAATTATATCACCAGAAACTGATCATGCTTGTGACATTGTATCATCTTTATATTCAACTTTGATTCATTGATCATTTCATAAATCTCCAGGAGAAGCTATTCATGCACCATTCGAATCTTTTGCTTGTACTCAGTTGAATTGATTGTATCCTAAATCACCTGGAATTGTTCCTTTTTTGGTTGATTTGTAGAATCTAATGTATCCTTTGTCAATTAAGTATTGTAATGTGTAATCAGCTCTTGCTTTTCCACCTTTAACATTTACTTTAACATCAGATGCACTTATAGATGAAACCATATTACCATTTCCATCAATTCCTTGGTATTCAAATTGCATTGTTCTAATTAATCTTACAAATTCATCATATTCAATACCTGTGAATTCTTTATCTTGATCAACTTTTAGATTAGCAATTGTAAATCCTGAATTTGTTGGATATTGGTCTTGTCCATCTCACTTACCAATTGTTGAATCAACAACTGAAATTGAGTAATTTCCTTCATATGAAACAAGATTAAAGTTATATTCTGAATCAGTATGTTTACCAGCAATTGTGTTGTAGTACTCTTCAGTAGGTCTTTGTCCATTTCTTAGTAATCTTCATTCAACTTTGTCGCCATTTTCTAGGTTATTAATTGAATTTAAATCAGAAGTTCAATCGTGTTTAATTTGTTGGTCTGAACTTCAAACTCTTACTACAAATTCCCCTTCATTATTTAATAATTCACTAATTGATTTATTATCATCTGACGGATCATTTGGATTATCTAAGTAAATTCTAAATTGTCCTTCACCATTTCATTCACCAGCTTGTTCAACTCTTAAGTATTGTAACAAGTGTTTGTCAAATGGTTCAACTTGTAGACCAGAAATTTCAAATACTAATGGGTTTGGTTGATCTGCATAAATTAATTGATCATTTGCTGAAACAATTTCCACTTTGAAAATATCACCATTTGATAAGTTATTAAATGTTGATAATTCAGTTTTATCCATTACAACAGATTCACCTGTAGATGCTTTTGTATATGTAACTTTTAGAGTTACTTGTCCATGGAAGTCATCTTCAATTTGTTGTAGGATTTCTGGGAATGATGAAATTACTTTTTCAGATTCACCATTTGCTGTTCTTCTAATTGCATATGAGTGAATTAGAGTAGCTTCACCATTTAATGGATTGTCATAAACTAATCCAGATTCAATGTTTGCTTCATTTGAGATATAATCAACAAATTCTTCAGAGTTAAATTCGTAAACAATACGTCTATCATTTGAAATTGGGAACTTAATTAATCTTTCACCATCTTGGTTAATTGTGTATCCTCTTGAAACTTCTTCATCTACATAGTAATCATAGATATCTTCATTTTCAGGAGATAATCCTTTTTTGTTTCCAAATTCAATTTCAATGTATTGGTTAGCAAATAAACTATATTCTGCATTTAGATTTGAATTTGTTAGAACTAATGTATAGTTGTTAAATCCATTTTCAGCAAGTTGAATGCTTCTTGTTTCATTTGTAAATTTAATTGGGGCAGGTGGTATTCCATCAGCGTCAAAGTATTTGTATACTGTGTTTCCATCTTTATCCACAATAGGTTTATTGCTTCAATCAACATAAGCACCATCAGGTGTTAGACCAGTTGAATCACGTTTAACAAGACGATCACCGGCAGCCGACTCAAGAACTCTATTAGAATTACTTAAGTGGAACTCATTGAAGTATTTTAGATTTAGAGAAACACCTTGATAATTATCTTCATCATCTGGTGTTAGAGAAATTGCATTTAGCATTGCATATCCATCTAATCCATAATCTTCAGTTTCTGCTTTACCAACATTTCTTAGTTTTAGAGAACTTCAGTTAACTTGAACTCTATCAGCATGAACTTTATATCCAAATGATCTTTGGTTTTCTGTTGGTGTGTGTTTATCATCTTTAATTACATAACCTTGTTTGTTTGTTTCAGATGAAATATATCTTTCTTTAACCCTTAGAGCAACAATTACATAATCATTAACTTTTAGACCTAGATTCAATGTTGAAGGATCTTGATCTGTT
Source organism: uncultured Mycoplasma sp. (assembly GCA_949288045.1). GTDB lineage: Bacteria > Bacillota_I > Bacilli_A > Mycoplasmatales > Metamycoplasmataceae > UBA710. Next base: position 20,807 of record CASEIC010000025.1, read on the forward strand.
GGTAATGTTCTTCAAATACCATATTTATCTGTTGAATTAGCAGCTGATCTATAATCTGTAATTTTTGTATAGTCAGTTGCTTCAACATATTCATCATATGATAATGAGTGATCAGCAACATAGTAAGCTAATTCTAATGCTTGTTTTTCCTCATCAGTTCATTCACCATCATTTGTACCTGTTGGTAATGAAGTTAAGAATTCATCAAATGTTAATAATGAACCATTTTTAGCAACAATTTTTACATTAAATGCACCTTCTGATTGGTATCAAATTGGTTGATTGTTTTCATCTAAGAATGTAATTTTTACTTCTTTGCCAATTAATGGGTTTTCAATTTCAACTGAAATGTAAACTCCAATTTCAGGCGATGATAACACATAACCATTTGGTTCTTGAAGTTCATCATCATGGTAAACTTCATAATTTGGATCTGCAGCTTGAAGAGCAACTGCAAAATAGAAGTCAGAATGCTCACCTTTGATGTTCATTCTTTCAACCATTCCTTTAGCAGGATCTCAAACTTTTTGATCTGGTAAGAATCCTTCATTCTCATCTTGTGAATATAGAATTTGGAAGATTCCTGATTGTGCATATGGATTTAATAGTTTATTGAATGTTGCTACATCTTTGATTGATAAGGTTGCTCTTGTATTTGTACCATTTACTTCAAAGTTTGAAGCAATAAATGGTGTCAATTTATTAGCATTAATATAACCTTTAACATCTGTATTTTTTGTTGCTGTAATCAATTGAACTTGAGGTGAAGCAATTTCATTTCCACTTTCAATAACAACACCATCAACTTCAAGACCGAATGGTGGGTTTTGAGCTGCATTTACTCTTGGATCTAATACAAATCTTGCTTTGATGTTTTCTCTTGTAATAATTCAATTTGTTGAATCAATTGCACCATCTTGTTTAACAAGTTGAGCAATGAATTCATCTTTTCCATATCATGAAGTACCATCAAATGTATATTCAATTTTTACAATATTTCTATCTAAATCACTTGGTAATCCACCTTGTTCATCAACAATAGCACGAGTAGCTGATTCATCAATTTCTAGATTTTTCAAGTTTCCTGAAAGAACAATTTCCTCTAATCAAATTGATTGTAATTTTAGATTTACTTGAATTTGTGTTGTATCTAGTTTAATTGGAGCAGATAGTTTAGGATCATCAGCAAGAGCATTTTCAAAAATAAATCCAGGTTTTACAACAAATCTAATTCATAAATCTTTTTCTGGTGTTAAGTTATTTGCAGCAGGATCAAATGTATCGAATCATGCATTGTCATCTGGTGTTACATTGTCAGTTGTTGAATCTGCTGAACGAGTAATGTTGTATTGAACAGAAAGACCTTTTGGTAGTGCTGCTAATCATTCTTCATGAGAAGCAATTACATAGTTTTCAACTGTACCTGTAACTTTTAAGTTTCTAAAGATTCATGCTTCAGTAGTTTCTTGAACATTGTGAATATAAACTTTGAATACTGCATCATCATCTAATTGTTCAGGATTAATTTCTTTTGCTTCTTCAGATGATAATTGATATTTGTTTGTTACACCATCGCCTAATATAGGATTATTGAAGATTGTGAATTTAGCATAAACTCTATTTGTTCCATAGTTTGTTGTTGAATTTGCTAAAACATCAACAATTTCTTCTAATGTGTATCATACACCATCAGTTGTATCAGAAGGCTCACCTAATTTAATGTTATTTAATGAATATAGGACACCAATTTCAGCGGCTTCAATTTCTGCATCTGTTTCTTCGTTTCCTGTTTTATTTGCTTCTTTTACAGCTTTAATAATTTCTGCTTCTTTAGCTTTTAATTCATCAAGATTTGTAACATTATGTGTATCTCCATTAAATACTAATTCACCTAATGCTTCAACATCAACATTAATTACCATTGGTAATTCAATTTTTAGTTTAATTGCTTCTGGATTAGCATTATCTTGTAATCCTGCAGTTCCTATGATTTCAATATTGTCAAATAAGTTTGTATCTTTTGGAACAAATCTAATAAACAATTCATTCAAGTTATTTAAATCTGTAATTCTATCAATACTTACTCATTGATCTCCTGTAGATGAACCTGGAGCTTGGAATTCAATAGCTACACCCATTGTATTTAGAATGTTCTTAATTTCACCATATGTAAATCCAGCAAATAATTCATCACCTTTACTTCCTGTCATTGTAGGAGGTGTAATTCCTGTAATGTTTGAAGCAGTTGATCCAGCACCAAGTTCTGTTGTAACAGTTTTCAATACTTCCATGTATTTTGATAAATCAATTTCAGTAATGATATTTTCTGTAACTAGATCAATACCTTTTTCAATATCTGCACCATTTTCATCAACCGGAATGTAATCATCATGAATTGAAACAAATGTAGCTTGAATTGAAGCACCTTGAATACCATCTGAAGTAAATTTAATTAGTCCAGATGTTAAGTTTTCATAACTTGTTGAGTATTCTTGTAATGCTGCTTGCATCTCATCAGCAGTCATTCAATTTTGAGATAATAGAGCACCATTGTTTAAAGTTACTTTGTATCTAATTTCAAGTTTATCTCCACCATTAATTCCTTCAAGAATTGTTGTTTCTGAAGCTTTCAATTCATCAATATTTAGGTTGTTTGATTTTCCACCTAATACTAAGTTTTGTTGTAAGTCATTTAAATCAACTCTAACCATTCATTTAATGTTTGTTGTATCAACAAGGTGAATTGTAGCTCATGGTTTAATTCCATTTTCTGAGTAGTTAGCACTATAAATATATCCTTCGTGAATTGGAACAACTCTTATTGCTAAATATCTTTTAGATGGATCAATTTCAGAAATTGGTGTATCTTGTCATTTAGTTGAAGTTAGCTCATCTTCATAAACAGCGGTTTTATCTGTAGTTCATTGAACTTTTAGACCTTTTGAACCATTTCAATTTCCAGAAGCATCAACCGGAAGATTTCCATAACTATATGCAAATTCTTCGTTTGTACCTTTAATTGAAACACCATTTGCTTCATTTTCGTAATCTCTATTTACATAGATCTTAATTTCAGCTGTTTCAGAAATATTTTCTTCAACTAATACGTGTTCTGTTTGATCAATTGCATATACTGGTTCTTTAGAATTAATTGGATCAACAGCTAATTTAAATTCAACTTTATTTGTTGTTTTATCAACTGTAGATTCTGCTAATTTTCTAATGAATGCATCTCTAGTTAATCATCCTGAGTCACCTAATTTATATTCAACTCAAACAGTTGGAACTGGATCTCCAAGTGTTGGAGGGTTGGCATCAACAATTTTTTGAACTAGTGTAGCTTCTGCTTCCTCAGATACAGTAATGTATTTTGTATTTCCTGAAACTGGGTTAGCTGCAACAAAATTGTCTAATCATTCTTGATCAACTACTAATGATTTTGGATATTTAATTGGAATTTCATATTCTTCAAATTCAGCAACATTTCCATCAACTATAATATCAAATTGTGTTGACTCATTATCCATTATTCTCATGTAAACAACATTGGTTGAATCATTGAAGTTTGTTAATTGTTCAATTCTTGTTGCATCTCAATTATCTTTATTTGATGAGAATTGGAAGTTAATACCAAATTTAACTAGTATATTGTAAATTTCATTGTATGATCTTCCACTTAGGAATGATTCTCCAACTTTTCCATCCATTGCTACTGGTCTAATAACTTTTCCATCTAAGTTAATAATAGCTCTTGCATTTCTTACAGCATAAACAATAGGAGCTTTATTTGAAGTAATTGTTTTAATTCATTTAGATAAATCAACTTGTGTCTTAATTGAAGTAGTATTTAATCCAACTCCTTCATTTGCTTTATCTGTTGTACCTGTTGTTGAATCAGCAATAATATATTGAGGATCTGTAGATCTAATTGTTGCTTTTAGTGAATATCCATGAGCAAATGAAATAATTCCAAATGTTGATTGGTTTGTTCATTGTCTTTCAGCTAATTTAGCAAGCACTTCACTTAAAGTCATTCAAGTAGTATTTGTATCGCTTGCTGAAGTTCTTAAGTTATATACAACTTCAACTTTTGTTCTTGATTGTTCATCAGTAACAGCAGTTTCAATTGCATTTGCTTCTGCTTGTTGAAGAGCATCTAAATTGAATTCATTTTTGTTTGTTCCACCAATGTTGATGATTCCTTCAATAATAATTGATTGAGCTAATGAATCAATATTTGCTTCAATAATTGGTTTAATGTTTGTTGTATCAACAACATGGACTTTGGCTGTAACTTTATTTCCATTTTCTCCATAGTTAGCACCATAAATATATCCTTCATGAATTGGAATAATTCTTATTGCTAAGTATTTTTCAATTGGATTTATTTCCTCAACTGGTGTGTCTTTTCATTTATTTGAATCAGCAGGTTCATCATATGTTGCAGAAGAATCTGTAGTTCATTGAACTTTTAGACCTTTAGCACCTGTTCATGTACCTGTTGAAGCATCAACTGGAAGGTTTTTATAATTATATGAGAATAATTTTGAAGTTCCTGATACTGACACTGCATCTGCATCTGTTTCATAAGTTCTTTGGTTAACAAAGATTTTAATTCCTGCTGATGCTGAAATATTTTCACTTACTAACACACGTTCAGTTTGATCAATTGAATATACAGGTTCTGCTGCATTAACTGGATCAACAGCTAATCTAAATTCAACTTGGTTAGTTACTTTATCTGTTGTAGCTTCTGCTAATTTACTAATAAATGCTTCTCTTGCTAATCATCCTGAGTCACCTAATCTATATTCAACTCAAACAGTTGGAACTGGATCAGATCCAAATGGAGGGTTAGCTTCAACAATTTTTTGAACTAATTCTTCTTCAATAGTTGCATCTACATTAATGTATTTTGTATTTCCTGAAACTGGGTTAGCAGCCATAAATGAATCTATTCATGCTTGTTGAACAACCAATGCTTTTGGATATTGAACTGGAATTTCAAAATCAGGTAATGATGATGTATTTCCATCAATAACTACATCAATTTGTTCTGAGGCATTATCAATAACTCTCATGTACACTGCATTGACTGAATCATTGAAGTTTGTTAACTGATCAATTGATGATGCGGTTCATGTTTCTTTATTTGATGAGAATCTAAAGTCAATTCCATAACCTTTTAGAACATTAAATACTTCTGTAAATGATCTTCCACTTAGGAATGATTCTCCAACATTTCCACCCATTGCTACTGGTCTAATAACTTTTCCATTTAAGTTAACAATAGCTCTTGCATTTCTTGAAGCATCAACAATAGGAGCTTTATTTGAAGTAATTGTTTTAATTCATTCAGAAATATCAATTCTTGTTTTGATTGAATTTGTATTTAATGTAGCACCTTGTTTTACAACTTCAACATCACCTGTAGCTGCATCTGCTACAACATATTCTGGGTCTGTAGATCTAATTGATGCTTTTAGTGAATATCCATGAGCAAATGAAATAATTCCAAATGTTGATGGATTAGCTCAATTGTTTCTCTCGGCTAATTTTGTTAATAATTGATCTAATATTAATCATTCAGTATTTGTATCAGCAATTGATGTTCTTAAGTTATATACAACTTCAACTTTTGCTCTTGATTGTTCATCAGTAACAGCAGTTTCAATTGCACTAGCTTCCATTGTTTTGATTGCTTCTTTATCAAATTTATTTTGGTTAGATCCACCAATGTTGATGATTCCTTCAAGAGTAATTGAGTTAGTTAATGAAGCAATATTTGCTCTAATGATTGGTTTAATTTTTGATGTATTAACAACATGGATTTTGGCTGTAACTTTATTTCCATTTTCTCCATAGTTAGCACCATAAATATATCCTTCATGAATTGGGATAATTCTTATTGCTAAGTATTTTTCAATTGGATTAATTTCTTTAATTGGTGTATCTTGTCATTTACTTGAATCTGCCGGATCATCATATGTTGCAGAAGAATCTATAGTTCATTGAACTTTTAGACCTTTTGATCCACTTCATGCTCCTGTAGACTCAACTGGAAGTTGTCCATAATCATATGCAAATTTTTCATTTGAACCTTCTACTGAAACACCATCAGCAATAGTTTCATAATTTCCTTCATTTACATAAATTTTAATTTCTGCAGAAGCTGATAGATTTTCATCCACTAGTGTGTGAACTTCTTGTGAAATTGCATATAGAGGTTCTTTACTATTTACTGGATCTACTGCTAATCTAAATTCAACTTTGTTTGTTGATTTGTCTGTTGTAGATTGAGATAATTTTGTAATAAATGCATCTCTTTTTAGTCATCCTGAATCACCTAAACTATATTCAACTCAAACAGTTGGTGCTGGATCTCCTGGGAATGGAGGGTTAGCTTCAACAATTTTTTGAACCAATTCTTGCTCTACGGTTGGATCTACTGCAATATATTTTGTATTTCCTGAAACTGGGTTAGCAGCAATAAATGCATCTAATCATTCTTCTTCTACTAATATTGTTTTTGGATATTGAATTGGAATTTCAATTTGTTTTGTTACAGCAACTTCGCCATCAACAATTGCATCAATTTGTGAAGAAGCATTATCAATTATTCTCATATAAACAACATTTGTTGAATCATCAAATTTTGTTAATTGTTCAATTCTAGTTGCAGATCATGTACTTCCATCTGATGAGAAACTAAAGTTTATTCCCACATTTACTAATGCGTTGTATACTTCACTATATCCTCTGCCCGCTAAGAATGAAGATCCTAAAGTACCTCCCATAGTTACAGGTTGAATGTATTTACCATTTAAATCAACCATTGCTCTAGCAGATCTTCTTCTAACTGCTTCAACAACTAAAGCTTTATTTGAAGTAATTGTTTTAACTCATTCAGATAAATCAATTTGAGTTTTAATTGAGCTTGTATTTAAAGCGGCACCTTCATCAACTTTGTCATTTGTTCCTGTATTTTCATCAACAACAATATATTGTGGATTAGTTGAACGTACAGAAGCTTTTAGTGAATATCCATGAGCAAATGAAATAATTCCTAATGTTGTTGAATCACCTCATTGTCTTTCAGATAATTTTGTTAATAATTGATCTAATGTTAATCAATTGTTATTTGAATCAGTTGCTGAAGTTCTTAAGTTATAAATAACTTCTAAATTAGCTCTTGATCCTTCATTTTCAACAGCATTTGCAATAGCTTGTGTTTCCATTGCTTTGATAGCTTGTTTATCAAATTCATTTTGGTTAGATCCACCAATGTTGATAATTCCTTCAAGAGTAATTGAGTTAGCTAAAACATCAATGTTTGCCCTAATAATTGGTTTAATGTTTGTTGTATCAACAATATGTACTTTAGCTGTAGGGGTATTTCCATTTCCTGAATAGTTAGCACCGTAAATATATCCTTCATGAATTGGGATAATTCTTATTGCTAAATATTTTTCAACTGGGTCTATTGTGCTAATTGGAGAATTTGATCATTTATCTGAGTTAGCAGGATCACTATATAATGCTGTTTGATCTGTAGTTCATTGAACTTTTAGTCCTTTTGATCCTGTTCATGATCCATTTTCTCTATCAACTGGAAGGTTTCCATAATTATATGTAAATACTTCAGATGAACCTGTTACTGAAACACCATCAGCTGCAGTTTCATAACTTCCAGCATTTACAAAAATCTTAATTGTTGCATTTACAGATAAATCTTCCTCAACTAATATTTGAGCTGTTTGATCGATTACGTATAGAGGCTCTGCTTCATTAACTGGATCAACAGCTAATCTATACTCAACTTTATTTGTTGATTTATCTGTTGTAGCAGATGCAAGTTTTTTAACAAATTCTTCTCTTGTTAATCAACCTGAATCACCTAAACTATATTCAACTCAAACAGTTGGAGCTGGATCTGATCCAAATGGTGGGTTAGCTGCAACAATTTTTTGAACTAATTCCTGTTCTGCTGTTGCATCAATTGTTATATATTTTGTGTTTCCTGAAACTGGGTTAGCTGCAACAAATTCATTCAATCAAGCTTTTTCAACTGATAATGTTTTTGGATATTGAACCGGAATTTCATAATCAGCTGAATCAATTTTATTTCCATCAACAATTACATCAATTTGAGCTGATGTATTGTCACTAATTCTCATATAGATTTTATTTACAGAATCATCAAAACTTGTTAATTGTTCAATTCTTGATACTCAGTTATTACTATCTTTATCTGATGTAAATTTAAATCCTATACCAAAGTTAGATAAAGCATTAAATACTTCATCATATGTTCTTCCTGCTAAGAATGAATCAGAAATATTTCCAGGCATTGAAGCGGGTTGGATAATTTTTCCATCCAAGCTTACAGCAGCTCTACTAATCAATTTTGATCTATCTTTAACTAAAGCTTTTCTTGTTGTAATATTTGTTATTCAATCTGAAATATCAATTTGTGTTTTGATATTTGATGAATCCAATATAATACCTTCTCTTACTTTATCTTGTGTTCCTGTTACAGAATCAGCAATATTATATTGTGGGTTTGTTGATTTAACGGATGCTTTTAATGAATATCCATGAGCAAACGAAATAACTCCTAATGAATCATTTGATCATGATCTTTCTTTTAATTTTTCTAATAACTCATCTAATGAAAGTCAATTTGTATTTGTATCATTTGTTGATGTTCTTAGGTTATACACAATAGCCGCATTAGCTCTTGCAGTTTCATTTTCTATTGCAGTTTCAAGAGCTTTTGCTTCCATTGCCTTGATAGCTTGTTTATCAAATTCATTTTGGTTAGATCCACCAATGTTGATAATTCCTTCTAATAATAATGAACCTTGTAGTGAGTCAATATCTGCTTTAATAACAGGTTTAATTTCTGAAACATCTAACTGGTGAGCAACTGCTTGTTGTTCAAGAACAGGTCCATATTCAACATCATCATAATTTGGAACAACTCTTACATATAATCATTTTTCAACAGGTATTGATCTAGGAGGCACATTTGTTCATTGTGCTTCTTCGTCGTTATATCCAGCTCATGTTCCAGCTTGAACTTCTTTTGTTGTAGAAAATTCTAATTTTAATTTTTTAGAACTATCTGTATAAACTGTTTGTGCTGGACCATCATAAACAAATGATGCTGGATATGTTAAAGAGATAGCATCAATTGTCTCACCTTCAACAAGAATTTGACTAATTGAACTTTCAACTGAATCTACATAGAATTTTAATGGGTTAATAGTTTCATCATATTTATTTTTACCAGCTGTTGAAGAAAATACTATACTTAATGATTCAGAAGTTTCTAAAGCATATTCTTTATCATCACCATTAAATGTTGTTTCTACCTTATCGTAATTTTCATTTCCATCTGTTGTTTTTAATACAACTCTCATTACAATACCATTTTGGTAATTTTTTCATGAATCACCCACAACAGTTTGTCCAAAATTATTTGTATATTGAGCAAATGTTGTACCTGTATCTGTTGTACCATCTGAGTTTACCTTAAATTCAACTTTAACATCAGATGCTTTTAAAGTTGTACCTGAAATTACAGAAGCAACTAAAGTATTAATTGCATCTGTCATTTTTGCATTATCAATAGCTATGTTTTTTGTATTTCCACTAAATAGAGGTTTAATTGCTTCTCTAAATGCTGATAGTGCATCATCATCAATTGAAATATATTTAGGTATGTTTAGTTCTAGTTTAATAGAAGGTGTTCAAGCTGTATCATCATTTGAAGAATCAGTTTTATTTGTACCATCTGTTGATAATTCAAATTCATTTGATCATCTTCTATCACCTTGCACACCTTTTAATCTCATGTAGATAGCTGGATCATTTTTATCAACAGTTTTAATTTGATCTTTTGAATTTACTCAATTTGTTCCATTGTTAGAATATTGAATTTCAACACCTCAATCTAGAGCAATTTGTTCAAATTGATCAAATGTAATTCCATTTGCTGTAGGTGGTGTAAATCCTTCTAATTTATCCGCTGTAGAACCAGCAGCTGATGTTGTTTTAGTTGATGTTCAAGCTTGTACAAATTTTGATAAATCAAATGTTGTACCTAAACCATGATTTACATCTGAAGAAGTTGTTGAATCAGGACTTAATCCAAAATCATTATTATTTTCATCTTTAAGTGCTACATAAGCAGTAATTTTTAAACCTTTTTTAGAAGTTTCATCATAGAATTTTAAATTTGACATTTTTGAAGCATCATTTACAGAAGAAGATCATACTTTTTCTATTTCATATAATAAATCTGATGCATTTGCAATTTCAGCACCTGAGCCATTAATTTTATAGTAGATTTTTAAATTATCTTTATATTCTTGAATTACTTCATCTGTAACTTCTACACTAGATGATATTACTCTATCTCAAATTGTTTTATCATATTCTAATCATGCAGCTTCAACAGCATCATAAACATCGTGATTTTTTACAGAACCTGTTGATGAAATAAATAAGTTAGCATCTTTTTGTCCTCAAGTTGGATCAATATACATATTTGCATATGATGACATATCAACAGTTAACATTTTTTTAACATTTAATGATAATGAGAATGATGTTTCAAATTTAGATGATGTAGCATCAATATTTGCTGATGTTTGTCCAAAGTAGTCACTATTGATATTGAATGGATTAATACTATCTTCACCAGCAACTAAAATACCAGAAATAGTTACTTTTATTTCAGGTTTTGTATCATCAAATTTTCATGATGATGGTAATTCTTCAGATGTTATAGCATCAGCTTGACCTTTAACATAGTATGTATATTTAACAGTATATCCAAATGATCTTAAATAATCAATAACCTCAGTAAATGATAATCCTTTACCATATCCTGTATCAACAGTAGGAGGTGTTAATGTTTCAACAATTGAACCAGATTGATCTAGAGTAACTTGTGTTCCTTTAATTTTTGAAACAGCATTAATTCACTCGGTCATATTACCTTCAATTGAAATTCATGAAGTATTAATTTGAGCAGTTAATCCTATAGCAACATTTGTATCTGATGGTTTACCTTGAATTGAATTTAAAGCATCAGATGGAGCTTCATCAACTACCTCTACCCATATTTTATATGCATTTGATAAATTAGGTTTATTTGCATTTCAAAGTGTTCCAAATTGTCCTGGTTTTTGAACTAATAATTTACCTAACTCAGTCATCAATGAAGTTTTTGTGTATTCATTTGTTTTATCTGCGGATGTATCATATGAAGATACATAATATTTAAATTTCAATCTTTTCTTTCAATCTGTTAATGATGTAGCCAAATTACCATTAGTTTGAACATCTAAATCATAAACATATTGAGCCATCTTTTCTTCAATGCTTGTTAATCAATTGGTTATATGTGTATTGGCTGTATTACCATCTAATTTAGCAAACATTATAGATGTATTTGCAGGTAATGATTGTTTTGAAAATTCTGTAAATATTTTTGAAGTATCAACTTCTAATGGAAGTACTTTTTCAAATCCATCAAGTGTTACATAAAATTTATAACTAGAAGTACCTGAGTTTGAAACAAATCCTGAATCATCACTTAATCATGTATAACTTCTAAAAGAAATTGAAAACTCAGCTTCACCTTTAGCAACATCGGTATGATTACCAGAAAGTTCATAAATCAATTCATAAGCATTACCGTTTGTTGTTGATAACAACGGATTGTCATAAAATTCTTTAACATTTATTCAAAAAGGAAATTTAATTCACCCATTATCAATTCCTTGTTTTACTATTTGAGTGGTCATTTGTTTTCAATATTCAGAATTTGTTGCTGATGCAACTGGAATATCACTTACATTTTTAAGTGTTATTACATCTAAATTTTCTGGGTTTACTTGTGTAATAACATTGTCTGTTCTAAATCCACCAACATAAAATCTTGCATATGGTGAACTAGCTCATGATTGATCACCTTTAAGTCCTGTAGAAGGTATTGTATATTCACTTGATCAATTTGAACTTGCTGAACCTCCACCATATGTATATCAACCACCCAATCTAACATCTACTGCTAGAACTCCAATTGCACTTTTAATTCTAAATGATGAAAATCTCATTGTATTTCAATTCATTTTTCAATCATTTAATTGAGAAATATCATTTAATTTACTATAATTTCTAGTTTGATTAGTAATTGTTGCACCATATGGCAGGTTTTTAACATATTGGTTTGATGTTTCTCAACCATTTTCTGCATTTGCATTATCATAAGCACTTTCAAAGAAAGTTTTTCATATAAATTGTTTAATTTCATCTTCTGTAATAATATCTGCACCTTGATAGTTTGCAGATGAAGCATCTGAAAAGTTTTCAATTCTATCACTAGATGTAAATGGGAAGTTTTTATTTGCTCATTCTGGATTAATAGCAACATCACCTTCTGAGTTTCCTGTTATTGATGTAGCATACATTTTTCTTAAACCAGAAACAACAACATTATCATATGTAGCTGATGTTAACGCCTCACCAGTATCTGGATTAAATCCTATAGCATATCTATCATAAACTGTCATTTTAAGTGTTACAGTGCCATTTTCTCCATCAAAACCTTTAATGTCAAATGATCTAAAGAATCTATTAAAATCATCTTTTCAAGTAGGTTCATTATATGTTGGAATTTCTCTTAAACCAATGAATGGATTTTCTTCTTCATTAGTTGAACAAATATATTTTCAATAAGCATGTTTAAATGCTGTTTGAATAATATCATCATTTTGAATTCAATATGGATACAACATTGAAGAAACAGCAGGATCACCTGTTTCTAATGTAATAGCTGTATTTTTTAAATTATATGGATTTATTACTTCAGTCACAGGCATTTTGATAAATCCTGTTAAAGTAATGGTTGCTACCTTGTGTGAAGGTCACCAATTTTGTTTTAATTTTGTTAAACTATCTGTATATTGTGCTATACCCTTACTTGTAAAAACCCTTGTTCCATATAAACCAAATGTAACTTCACCATTTGTTGGTTTTCTTTTAAAATCACCCACAGTAAAAATAGAAGTATCAGGAACCCCTTGCATAGCTAATGTAGTAGTCAAAAATTCAGAATCTCATCAATTTGATTTTTCCAAATTATACTTACTAATTATTCAATTAGCATCAACATCAAATACATTCATATTAGATACTTCTGCTGATAAATCAATTGTTGTGGAATTTGATGGTCTTGTATAAACATTATATGTTGCTGCATTACCAAATGATGCACCACGATCATTTTGGTTTATATAAAGAGCTGAATTTGCACCTGATTTTACAACTAGAAGATTTCTTGATCAATCATTAATCAATCCTTTTTTCTCTTCATTATATTCCATAACAGCAACACCAGCTCTTGCATATTGCTCACCATTACCATTTGCAGTGTTTGATTCAGCACTATTAAGAATGTTTGCATATTGACTATCACTTGATACAGGAATATATGGAGAACCTTTATCAAAAAAGTATGTTCTTCTATGATTATTACCCGATAATGATGAGTATCCAGATCATTCATTATCATGTGGGTTAGAAATTACTTGCACAAATTTTTTTGTACTATCATAAGCATCATAACCAACTACTGTAAGTGGTGATGAAATTGAGTGATCATTTTCAACTAAATGTGAATCGTAATATCCATATTTTTTAAATGGGGCAAGATCAAAATTACCTGCATGCGCTTCATATTTTCAACCATCAAAATTTGTTCCTGATGCAGTATTATAAAATAGCAATCTTCTTGCTGTAGACTCTACAGTAGTACTATTTAAATTTATTCCTGCTCCAGCAAGAAATGATCTTCTAGATACTGCGGCAGCTGGACCAAATGTGTTTTGCAAGAATTGAACATATGCCCGGCCATTAGATGCATATGAAGAAACATTTCCATAGTTTGGCATCATACTTGGGAATTTATATTTATTATTGTTATAGAAGTATCCTCTATCATTTCTATAACGAACTTGTTTTCGACTCATTTCACCAATTGAGTCACCTATGTTTGCTATTGCTATTTCAGATCTAAATTTACCACTATCATTTCAATCAAAAAAGAACACTACTTTCATATTACCAGGATTTGTTCTAAATACATTGGCAGATCTTATGACCATATCACTATTTAACATATTAGAAGCCCAACCATTTAATATAGCTCCCTTAGATTCAACAGTACCATTTTTAACATCCACAACATATGTTGATAATGAAGCTATATTATATTTAACACCTTTAAATCAAACAAAATATCTTGTAGTTTGATTTCATGCTTCAATAACAGGCGATAAACCTCAATTACGTTCATCATAATTATAATTTTTAATTCTATTTGAAACGATTGTTAAATGTTGATTTAAATCAGCCTCAGATAAAGTAACTCCATTATCAATCTTATTAATATCTGTAATTGTTGCAAGTTTTACATCATATTTATTATTAGCTGGTTTTGTTGTATATAAAAATACAAGTGTTCCATAATTATAAGGAGTATAATCAATAGCAATAATTTCACAATTATCTAAGAAACTTGCTTCAAATCTTCATCTTGCTATCTTTGGATTTTTACTATCTCAACAAATAATCTTATTAGCATTCCCATATGTTGAAACAAAACCATTCGGTACAGCAATAAGTGTATTGGTTGTTACCATTCTCAATGTTTCAGGTAAAGGATAAGTACCATTATCATAAACACCACCTGTTGTTGTAATTGCTCTACTTTGGACATTGTTGATATTGTCAATGCTATCATCTTTTATGTTGTTGCCCAAAACAACACCAACAGGTGTCATAACACCTGCTACCAATGCTGTTGCAACAACTGAGTTAGTTAGTTTTTTCTTAGTTTCTTTTTTCATATGGATCACTCCTTACTTAATTGCATAATTTAGTATTTATCAATGGTAAATTATACTAAATTAATATAAATTAAAAAAAATATTGAAAAATTTAAAGGTGCATAATAAGGTGCATAAATTGGTATATTCTAATTATTTTTGAGTGTTTTAATAAAGTAAATTTTTCTGTATTAAATTAAATTAAAAAATGTGGAATAATATATTTATTAATATAAATAAATA
>CASEIC010000026.1 GCA_949288045.1 uncultured Mycoplasma sp.
AGGTAAAAGTATTGATAATATCATTGTTGAAACTAGTGAAAATGCAAAAAATGCTGTTCACTTTTTGAAACAAAATAATGCAGGACAAGCTACCTTCTTACCATTAAAAGATATCAAGTCTAGATATGTAAAACAAGAACATCTTGATGTCTTAACTGAACTTGAAGGTTTCATTGGTATTGCTAGTAAATTAATTAATGTTGACCCTAAAATGCAACCAGTAATAGATGCATTAATTGGTCAAGTAATTATTGCAGGGACCATTGATGATGCAATAAGAATTTCTAAATATACATATCAATTGTACAAAGTAATTTCACTTGAGGGTGATGTAGTATTTCCAGGTGGAGCAATTACTGGGGGAAGTGAAAGACATAATGCTCCAACCTTTAATTTAGAAAAACATCGTGATGAATTATCACAAGAACTAATAAAAGCTCAAGAAGAGTTATCAGCTAATAGAATTGAATTTGATAGAGTAAGTTCTGAGTATAATGAAACAGATGTTAAACTTAATGAAAAAAATTATTCACTTAACACATTAAAAACTAGATTAGAAGAATCTTCAAAGAATTATGAAAAATACAAAACAGAATATGAAGTGTTATCTAAAAAATCATTTGATTCTAAAGATGTTTTAGATGAAAATAAAATTCAAGATGAAATAAACGCTTTAAATACTGAAAAAGATAAAATTTTTGAAAATTTAAATGTAGCATCAAGTACTAAAGCAAGCTATTCACTACAGGTTAATGACACTGAAGGTAAATTAGAAGAATTAAGATTACAACTTGATAAAATAAGAAATAATTTATCTCAACAAGAACAAGAATTAATTAGATGTACAAATGCTTATGATAATGCAAAGAATAGAATAAATGAAAATTATGGTATGACCCTTGAATTTGCAATAGAAAATTACTCAAAAGAATTACCAATGACTGAATCTCAAGCAAGAGAAATTATTAACACATTAAGAGCTGAGATTGATGCATTAGGAACAATCAATCCAAAAGCTGTGGAAGAACTTACTGAAAAACAATCTAAATTTGATCAAATAACTGAAAATAAACGTCAAACTGAAGAAGCAATATCAAACATTAAACAGTCAATAGCTGAACTTGATAGAGCAGCAAAAGCTAAATATGCAAAAGTCATTAGTGACGTTAATAGTGTATTACCAGAGATTTTTAAATTTTTATTTGGTGGGGGAACATGTGCAATTAATTTTACAGACCCAGAAAATATTTTAGAATCAGGAATTGAAGTAATGGCTCATCCACCAGGTAAAAGAGTAAGTAATTTAAATTTATTATCAGGTGGTGAAAAAACATTAGTTGCCATTTCAGTTTTATTTGCTATTTTAAGAACATCATCATTCCCAATTGTTATTTTAGATGAGGCAGAAGCAGCGCTTGATATTGCAAATGTCGATCGTTTTGCTCAAATTATTCGTCAATATTCAGATAAAACACAATTCTTAGTTATTACTCACCGTCCAGGAACAATGAAACAATGTTCAATTTTATTAGGGGCTACAATGCAACTTCCAGGAGTGACAGAAATATTTTCAGT
>CASEIC010000027.1 GCA_949288045.1 uncultured Mycoplasma sp.
TAGTTCAACAAAAACAAAAAAATCAACAAAAAAAGAGTAAAAAAATATGAATTTAAATAAAGTTATTTTAATTGGAAGAATAGCAAGCGATTTAAATGCATCAATTTCTAAAACTGGTGTTTCTTTTCTTAGATTTACATTAGCAATAACTAGAGATACCATAGATAAATCAAATGAAATTACTGATTTTATTCCATGTGCTGCTTTTAGAAACAATGCTGCTTTCTTATCAAAATACTTTAACAAAGGTGATTTGATAAATGTTGTGGGCTCAATTCAAACATCTCAGTATACAACAAAAAATGGTGATGTTGTTACATCATCAACTGTTGTAATTGATCAAGTTAAAGCTTTAGAAAAAAAATCAGTTACTCAATCAAGGGCAGAGAGACAAAATACATCATTAGGTAATATTGGAAACCAACAAGAAATACTTGGAGAGCCAACTTTCCATAATAATGGAGAAAATAAAGAAAACGATAACAATGACAAAAAAGATGAAGATAATCCATGAGAATTGGATTTCTAGCGAAAGGATAACAAATGGCTTTTATCAAAAAAAATAATAAAAAGAAAAGAACTGGAAAAAGAAAACCTTGCAATTTTTGTTTGGAACAAATGGAATATATTGATTACAAAAATATTGAATTAGTTTCTAAATTCATTAATGCTCACGGAAAAATTCTTCCTTCAAGAGTTACAGGTACATGTGCAAGACACCAAAGATTATTATCAACCGCAATTAAACGCGCAAGAATTATGGCATTAATTCCATTCATTTCTGAAAGAATAAGAAGATAATTTTACTTTTTTCAAAGTATGTTAAACTGGCTATGTCATTGCCAGTTTATTTTTTATCAAACATTTTTTAATTTAAACAATATTTTTAATTGATGTAATCATGATTGCTCCGTCTTGAATCAACAAATTATTCCCATCCTCTTCATTTTGCAAACCAGGATAACAATAAATATCTTTTCCTTGTTCAAGAGCATATGAAACAAGTGATAAAATTTTACTTTCTTTTTTAGATGATGCTATTATCAAAGCATTTGATAGTCCTATTGTTATTCTATTTCTTTGAACTAGTCTTCTTTTGTTAATATTAACTCCATTAGGGTATTCACTAATAATTAAGTAATTATTTGAATTAATCTTTTTATTTTTAAAAATGTCATTTGCAAAATATGGATTATCTAAACCATTAGGAGATATGAGAATAATGTTTTTCTTATTTTCAATAAACCAATTTACAATCTGTTCATCAAGACCTTTAGAATAATTTGAAATCAAAGTATAAGATTTTGAAATTTCCTCCTGTGCATCATTAATAAATTTATTAATTTGTTCATTTGAGAAATCACCAGTTAAAATTAATGATTCTTTCTTTAACAAATCTTTATTGCCTTTGTAATAAAGTACAAAAGGAGGATTATATAATGTCTTTAATGATTCGGGGTATTCATCATCAATAATTGTTATTGCTTGTAATTCATTATCATCAATTGCTTTTTTTATTTTTTCTAATTCCTCAATTGGAATATATTCTTTACTTTCAATTGCTTTATAAATATCATGAAAATAACCTTTGTATTTGATAGAAAAATAAATAATTACTAATCTCATTTTATATTCACTAAAGAGTTATTATTTCCATGATTATCTAATGGTTTTGAATTTAAAATAGATTTGTCATTTTTGATTATCTTCATAATCAAAATCAAAAAAGTTTTATACAATTTATGCCTTTCCAAAAAGGTTTCTACATAATTATATCATATTTTTTTAAAAATAATGGGGGGGGGATTAGATATAATTTAATTCTTAATTTAAAAGAGAAAGGAAAAATATGGAAAAAAGAAAAATGAAATTGGCTAAATATATATCAACAGCTATCACAACTTTAATTGTTTTCATTGCTATGTGATCAATTGCTGAAGCCACATACGATAAATTAATGGATGATGATGGTATAAAATGATTATTTGTAGCAATTGGTATTATTGCATTTATATATGTTTTATCTTTATCAATTGGTGTATTATCTTATTCGATAAAATTAACCATTAGAATGTTTAAAGAATTTAAACAAGAAAAAGGTCTTTGAAAAATATTAACATTAGTTTTTAGATTAGGGATGTTGCTATTTGCTTCATTAATAGCTATTCTAGGACTTGTGTGATTAATATTTATGATTAAAGATGGATTTGTTGGAACTGTTTGAACAAAAGATATGGAATTTGCAAATAGATTTAGTTTAATAAGTTTGATTTACATTTCTGGTGATCACGGACTAGGATATGGTATACTAAATTCAAATTGTTTTGGAATTTTTGTAACAATTTTTGTGTTTATTTTAATTTGATCTGCTGCAGGAATTGCATTTGAAATCCTTAAAAAAATCCTTGGTGGGTATAAACCTAAAAAAGAAGAACAAGTACAATTTTAATTAAACTTTATCAAACAAAATGAAGATGACTAAATATCTTCGTTTTTTTTATTAAAAGAATTAAATCTACCTATTGAAGATTCGAAAATAAATTCAATTGTTCCAATAGATCCGTTACGATGTTTGGCAATATTTAATTCTGTTATATGTTTATCTTTAATTTTTTCTTCTTCATTGTTTTCTCTATTATAATAATCATCACGATATAAAAATGCAATAATATCTGCATCTTGTTCAATTGAACCAGATTCTCTTAAATCAGACATCATTGGTTTTTTTGATTCTCTTTCTTCCACACGTCTATTTAATTGTGAAAGTGCAACAATAGGAACTTCCAATTCTCTTGCTAATTGTTTCAAAGAACGAGAAATTCTTGAAACTTCTTGTTGTCTATTTCCGTGTTTTGAATCAACTGGTATTAATTGCATATAATCAACAATTATTAAATCAAGCTGATTTTTTTCTTTCAATCTTTTTGACTTTCAAATAATTTCATTTAATTTAATTGATCCTGAATCATCAATGAATAAATTTTTGTCTTTAATTTTTTCATATGCAATTAATATATGTTCTTTTTCTTGTTTTGTTAGTTGACTAGGTTCTTTGAATTTATAATTGTTAACTGATGAAATTGCCGACAACATTCTTTGCATTAATTGTTCAGCAGGCATTTCTAATGAAAAAAAAGCAACAGATTTATTACTTAAAATGATTGCATTCATAGCCAAATTTAGAGCAAAAGCTGTTTTACCAACAGAAGGTCTTGCAGCTAAAATAATCAAATCTCCTTTTTGTAATCCGGTAGTTATTTCGTCTAAAACAGGAAAACCTGTTTTCAATCCTTTAATGACTTTATTATTTGAAAAAGCCTCTTCAATAACTTTTCTTGCAACATCTCCGCCTTTTTGAAATTCAGAAGATATTTTTCTATCTTCAATTCTAAACAAATCATTTCTAATTGATTCGATCAATTCATTAGAATTAGAAGAATTTAATTCTTTAAGTTTCAATTCAAGTGATGATTTGATTTGATTTTTAGCATTATTTTCATTAATACTAGATAAATAGAAATTTAATGATGATTTGTATCCTGCTTTATTCATTAATTCATTCAAATAATTATGAGTTAAAACATTTGATAATGATTTATCTTCAATATATTTTTTAATAATTGATAAATCAAATTCTTTGATGTTGTTCTCAGAAAAATATTTAAACATTTCAAAAGCTTCTTGATTTTCTTTTGTGGAAAAATATGATTTATCAAAAAATAAAAATGCTTGAGATAATTGATCATCAAGTTTGTTATTTGTTAGAATTAAACCTAATAAAGCTTCTTCAATGTCTTTTATATTTTCACTCATTATTCACCTTTAACATTAACCTTCAAAATTGCTTCTATATCTTGAAATAATTTTACTTTTACTTTTGTTGTACCAAGTGATGAAATTGATATATGGGGTAGAGAATGTTTATCTAATTTAAAACCTTTATTAATCAATTCTTGTGAAACTTTTTTTGTTGTTATTGAACCATGAATAACATCTTTTGTAGTTTTTAAATAAAAATTAAGATCAATTGCTTCAAGTTTTTCCTTTAATTTTAATGCTTCTTTTCTTTTCAATTCAATTTCTTCTTTTTGTAATTCCTTTTTAGTTTCCAATTTTTTCTTATTTGAATCATTTACAGGAAGAGCATATCCATTTTTTATTAAAAAGTTTTTACCAAAACCATCTGCAACTTCTACAATTTCATCTACATTATATTTGTCATATTTTTTTATAATTATTACTTTCATTTTTATTTTTCCTCACTATTCTTTTACAGACACAATTGATTGAATGATATTATCAACAAATGTTTCAAGTGACTCGTTTGCATTTGAATCAGATACTGCGGCAGCGGCATTAAAATGACCACCACCTCCAACAGCTTCAGCTATTAACTGCACATTTACACCACCAATAGAACGAGCACTTAATTTATATGTTGGATTGTTAGAATTCGAAGAACTTTGAGGAAGTTGGGCAATAACAAAGGCAGCTTTTCTTCCTTCGATTCTCAATATCTCATCAGCAGCCATAGATATAACATCGATAGGAACAATCTCTGATGTATACGATAACCAATAACCTGGTTTAACTTCTTTTGATTTTGATAGAAGTTGAATAATTTTTTCATTTGTATCTTGAGAAATTTTCATTAGTGATTGTGATTCCTCAATACTTGCTCCTCAATCATCGAGCATTGATGCAGCAGCAAAGGTTCTTGATGTTGTAGATTTTTTAAATTGATTTGTGTCAAGATAAATACCATTTAAAAGCATTTGAGCACCTAAAGAACTAATTCTATCTTGAAACTCATTAAATTGGATTAACTCTGTAACAATTTCTGATGCGGAAGAGGCTGTTGATTCAATATAAACATTTAAGTTATCAATTATTTCATCTAATTTTGAAACTCTATGATGGTCAAATATAAAAATATTTTCTCCTTTAGCTGATGAAAAAATTGTAGGATTTTCAACTCTAGTTTCCTCAGCACAATCAACTAAAACAATTATTGTTTCATCTTTATTAAATAATTTAGTTTTAACCTTTGCAACAAAAATATCATCAATATTTCTTATATACTTATCAACTGCCTTTTGTCCAGTGTGATCAAATGTTGTATTTTGGATATAAGCATTTTTTCCAAAACTTATTGCCACTTCATATAAAGCGTATGCTGCTCCAATAGCATCTAAATCAGCATATTTGTGTCCATAAATAACAACATTTTTAATTTTCTTATCTTGTAATTTAATTTTGAAATTGTTCGCAACATTTTTAATTTTTGTTCTCGATTTAACAACAGAAATTTCAGATTTAGATCCAAATCTTTTTGTTTTCTCTACAGAAGATAAGACTGTTATTTGATCTCCACCACGTGTTTGAGATTGATAAAGTGCTTCTTTAGCCATATCTACTAATTTTGAATATTCAGAAGAATCTGTACCAAAACCAACTGATAATGAAATTCTCATTCCACTAACTTTTGATTTAGATAATGATTCAAATTCTGCAAAATTGTTCAAAATCATTTTATTTAAATTATCTCTATTTGTTAAAACTAAATACTTACCATCCATATATGATTTATAAACAAAATTGTATTTTTTAGATAAATCATCAAATAAATTTTTTACTAATGATTGAATGTTGAAAGTATCTTCATCAGATAATGATGATCTAAATAATTGGTAGTTATCAATTTCAATTTCACCTACAACAAGTTTTTCTACTTCATAAAAATGTGTTGCAGAATATTCTTGAGTAATATCTTTTACAATTAAAACCATTTCTTTTGAAACAAACTTTAGTTGATAAACATATTCATCATATTTAAATATTTTTGAAAAATCTTGAATTCTTTTTTTATCATCTAAATCACTATTAAAGAAATTTAATTTTTTATTGATAATATCCTCACCAAATCTTTCCTCAATAAAATCTGACGTTCATAAAATTGATTTATTTGGTTGAAAAATAATAATACCAACAGATAATGATGAAACTAGATTTTCAACATAATTATTAATACCTTTATTAACCATCTTAGACTTGTCATTAGATTGTTTTGATAACAAAATTATAAAAATTACATTTAAAACAGAAACAATTGCTATTAATATATATATAGTGATTTGAATTGGTGAATCAATATCTCATTTTCCACTTGGACTATCAAAGAAAAATGATAATAAGAATATTGTTAAAAGAAGAGAAACAATAAAAATACCAATCACAATTGATAAAATTGATCTTTTTGCTCAATTTTTAATTTTATCCTTCATAAATTCTCAACTTAATTACTATGTAATTATAGTATATAAAAAACATTAACCGAAAAATAAAAAACAACAAGATTTTGCTTGTTGCTTTATAAAAATAACACTCAACAAGTTATTTTACTACGATAATCAATGGAACAGGAATTAACCTTATAAGATGCTTTTTACTGCAATTTCTTGCTAAAGCCCACTTATTTTCATAAGTTAGCTAAATAAATGTTAACACAAATTTAAAAAAATAATTAATTTTTTATTGTTTTTCAATTACTTAATTTTCTAACTTCATTTGCATGATTATTACCCAATTCTAATGATTTTTCATTTGTTTCTAAATCAATCAAAAGTTTTTTTCTTAACATTTCTAAATTTAATAAATCAATTTGATATTTGTATTTTATTGATACATCATTAGCATTATTAATTTCATACTTTAATTTTGTCTCTAATTTATCTAGTTGATCTATGTTTTTTTTGCAATCAATTATTTTGTTATTTATTATTTTTTTTACTTTTTCAAAATCATCATTAAAACAATTTTCACACAATGGAACAATGTAATTTATATCTAAATTATTTAACTTGCACAAATCACATTTTTTTTCTATATTACCATCAATAAGTGCCATAATAATCTCCTCTTACTTAATTATACAAAACCATTTATTTATAAATATTTTTCTTTAATTTTGAACGCTTAATCTTATACTTTGGTTCATATTTTTCAACAAGTTTTCAAAAATCTTTTGAATGATTTGGATATTTATTATGACATAATTCATGAATAATTACATAATCAATTATTTCTTGAGAATAAGAAGAAAGGTTGATTGAATAATAAACTGTTTTTTTATCAACATGGTTTGTTGCTCATGCGCCTGTTTTTTCTCTTACTTTTATCATGTGATCATCAATATTCATTAATTTTTGATATTGCAATTGTTTGACTAAAAGATAAACTTTTAGTTGTTTTTTTCGATAAGAATTTATTGCTTCTTCTTTGGTTTTTTTTGCATATGAAATTTTTTTGCCAAAGATTATTATTTTATTATTTTGCTTATCATCATCATAATAAACCCTTTCACCAAACAAATAAAAAAAATTATTATCTACATCTATAGATTTATTTTCTTCTTTTTTCAAAGCATGCTTTGCAAATTTCTCAATATTCAATTCTAAAAATTTAATTAAATAATCGTCTGGGGTTCTTAATGGAATTGAAACGACTATTTTGTTTTTTGAATTTAATTTAATTATCAAATTTCTTATATTTTTTCTTGATAATTCAAACTCAATTCCATTATAAGAATTGACACCATCTTTAAATTGTGAATGTTTTTTCATTATATTCCTTAGCAAAAGAAATTAACAACTCTTTATCTTTTTTATCATCTGTTTTAAATTCCATTAATTTTTCATACATTTTTTCAATCTCTGATTTTGGGATTTTAGGTATCAGCATTGATTTTATAGATTCTAATGTTGTATCTATTTCATTAGTTCTTCTTACTAAAACATGACCTGGAACATTTTCTATTTCTAATTCTTTACATGCTAAACCATCAAAAATAATTAAAGATACAATAGGCATTTTAATATTTGTCATTTTAACTATATGATCAATGTGTTTATCGTTTTGCATAATTGGCGACTTAATCATATGTTTATTTTGACCCAAAACTTTCACTCACTCTTTTTCGTTTCCACTTCCATATATTTTTTGAGCATTAATATTTTTTACCTCAACACATATTAAGGCTCTTGTAGTAAGTAAAATTCCATCAACTTCAAATATTTTATTTTTATCATACTTAAACATCGATGATGGAATGTATAACGCATCATTGATATTGGCTCAAAGTGACAATTTTTCATTAACCGCTTGTTCTGTCATCAAACCTTTTTTAGATAATTCATTTTGTCTATAATTTCTTTTAATTCAAAAAACTAGTCACAAAACAAAAATTGCGACCATTATTAAAGATGAAAAAATAACCCCTAAAATGTATCCAACCATAGTTAAAAAAATTTTAACAATAATTAACTTAAAAAATAAATTTTTTAATATAATTTTTAAACATAATTTTTAAATTTTTAAAAGAAAACCATTTAAAAACAAAATATTAAAACAAACAAGAAGGGAAAATAAAGTAAATGGCAAATATTAAATCAAAAATTAAAAGAATTAAAACAAATGAAAAATCAAGAGAATATAATGCAGCAATGAAATCTCGTGTAAGAAAGGCTATTAAGAAAGCAAAAGCTGCTGCTCTTGCAAAAGATCCAAAAACAAATGAAATGGTTGCTTATGCTCACAAAATGATTAATACTTCTGTTTCAAAAGGTGTATTCCACAAAAATAATGGTGCCAGAAAATCATCAAGATTAGATGCTTTTGTTAAAAAAGCAATGTCTGCTTCTGCTTAGTATTATTAACTATAAATAAAAAGATAATAAAAAATCATAAGATGCTATGATTTTTTATTTTGTTCCAAATATCCTATCTCCAGCATCACCAAGACCTGGAATAATGTATCCTTTTTTGTTTAATTTTTCATCTATTGCAGCAATAAATAAATCTACATTGCCTTTAACATTTTTTTCAAGATATTTTATCCCTTCTGGCGCACCAACAAGAGAAACCATTTTAATATTTTTAAATCCATTCTCCTTCAATTTATTAATAGCATCAACAGCAGAACCTCCTGTTGCTAACATTGGATCAACAACAATTAAAACACTATCTTTAGGTACACCTGGCATCTTATAAAAATATTCTTTAGCTTCTAATGTTTTTTCATCACGATATAAACCTATGTGTCCAACTCTTGCTTGAGGTACTAATGATTGAATTCCTTCTACCATTCCTAATCCAGCTCTTAAAATTGGAACTATAACAATTTCTTTATCAAAAGAAAAACCTTTTGCTTTTGATTTTGTTGGGGTTTCAACGATTACATTTTTAGGTTTATAATCTCTTAACATTTCGAAAACCATTAATGATCCAATTTCATTTAAATTTGACTTAAATTCTGTATGTTTTGTTTTTTTATCCCTTAAAACTGACAACTTAATTTTGATTAACGGATGATCAAGAACTTTAACTTTTACCATTTTGTACCTCACATATAATTTATTTAATTATAATATACATCATGTTAAGAATTATTGCAGGAAAATATCGCTCTAGAGTTCTTGAACAACCTTCAATGGAAACGACAAGACCAACAATAGATAGAGTTAGAGAAGCATTATTTAATATCATTCAAATGGATATTCCTAATAGTGTTGTTTTAGATTGTTTTGCAGGTTCTGGTGCTTTTTGCCTAGAAGCAATTTCAAGAGGAGCAATGAAAGGTGTTGCAATTGAAAAAGATAAAAAAGCATTTGAGGTAATAACAAGAAATGCACAAAAACTTGAAGTTAATAATCTAGATATTAAAAATATGGATTCATTAACTTATTTAAAAAATATTAAGAATGTACAATTTGATTTCATATATTTAGATCCGCCATATAAATTAGATGTGCTTTATGAAGTAATGTCATTAATTTACGAAAACAAAATATTAAAAAAATATGGAAAAATAATTATTGAAACACACTTCGAAAAACAAATTGAAGTACCAAAGGGATTAATGATCCAAGATGAAAGAATATATGGTAAAACAAAATTAGTTTTTGTTGTTTTAATCTAAAATTATAGTTATGTCTAAATCTAAAAAAATTTGAGAAAAAATATATGGTGATAAAGAATTTGTTTTTGATTTTTCAAATCAATTAATTTTAAAAGATGAATATAAAACAGAAAAACCATATTCTTGAGATTATGATTTTTATGATTATGAAGATGAAACCGAAACAAAGTTTATTGCAAATGAAAAAATAATTAAAGCAAGAAACAAGCAGCCAATGTTTGATTTTGAAGGTTTAAAATATTTAAGTGTTAGAAATGAAGATTCAACATATTCAATTCTTACACCATCAAAATTACTAGATCTTGAAAATCCATTAAATTTTGATTTGTATCTTGCAAATAAATTGTCTAATTATAAAAGTTCTGATTATATAGTTTTATCAATTACATACAAAAAAATGCTACCAACATTAAATGATATATTTATTTCTTATATATGCGATTGTGTAAAAGCAAAACTTGATTTTGACTATATGAAATTAGATAATAACAATCAATGAAAAAACAAACTTTATTTTTTAATTGATAAAAATAAATATAAATCAAAAAATGTTCTTGATGCTGCTATGATTTTCAAGCCATTACTAAAACTATTCATTTTAAGATCATATGAAAAATTTGAAGATATTTGGAATGATGATGAAGATATTCATGACGGATTATTTTTTAATATCTTCTTATTCACAACAGATAAAAGAGAAAATATTTTTATTCTTAATGAAAAAGAATTTGTAAACTACACAGAATCTTTTGAAGAAAAAATTATGATTAATGAAAATATTAAAAATGAACTAATTGAAATTGGTATGTTATCTAATGATTTTTTAAAACTTTATGAATTTAACAACACAATAATTTATTCATACAACTTTATTAATAGTAAATTTAACGCCTACTACATGAATCAAAAAAATAAAAAATAATGTAGAATTAAAAACATTATGGGTTTACTTAAAGCAAGAAGAGAGAAAAAAGTTGAAAAATATACAACAAAATTAAGAGAAAATGGATTTAATTCAAGCGAAATTGAATCGCTTGTTTCAATATACAAAAAAACAGTTTCAATTTCAAACATATTACTTGCAAACATTGCAATGTTTATTGTTTCTATAATATTTATTATTCTAGCTGCAACTGAAGTTAAAGTGTTTGTTGATTCAAAGGAATTGTTACTATGATTATTTGGTTCGATTTCTGCAGTATTAGTTATAATTTCATGAATTTTAACTTTTATTGTATTTATTCAAGTATTAGCTTGCTCTATTACAGAAGTAAGAAAACATGTTTTCATATGAGCAATACTTTCAATCATTCCACTAATTTCATTTGCAACATTATTTATTATGAAATGAAAAGTAGGCCACATATATAAACATAGAAAAAGATAAGTCAAGCGATTTATTTTTTTTGATTTATTGCAGCTGCTGCAATCATTGCTCCATTATCTGTTGAATACTCAAAATCTGGAATTAAGGCATTTTTATGCAATTTAGTAAATTGTTCTCGCAAAAACTTATTAGCACTTACTCCTCCTGATAAAATAATTGATTTTGGTTTATATTGATTGATAGCTAATTTAACTTTTTCAATAATATAATCAACAATGTTTGATTGAAATGCAGTGGCTAATAAATCAAAATTAACATTATCTTTTTTTGCTCAATTAATAATTTGAGTTTTATAACCACTAAATGAAAAATCAAATTTATTTTCAGTAACCGGTTTCGTTAATTTATAAATTGAAAAATTTTTATTTTTAAAATTACTAAAAACACAATCAATCTTTGGACCTCCAGGAAATTCATTATATAAAGTTCTTGATACTTTATCAAAGACTTCACCGGCTGCATCATCAATAGTTTGCCCAATTAATTGCATTTCTTTTTTGCTTTTCAAATAATATAAATTTGTGTGTCCACCAGAAACCACAAGAGCAATTGATGGATATAGTATTTTGTTTTTATTATCTAATAATACCGAATATATATGGCCCTCCAAATGATTAATAGGTATCAATGGTTTTTTTAATGACTTTGACAATGAATGAGCAAATAATTTTCCCATTTGTAAAGCACCAATTAATCCAGGTTGTTCTGTATATGCGATAAAATCTATTTTATTCAAATCAAATTTCGATTTTAATTCTTCTAATAACACATAAAAATTTTGATAATGTTCTCTTGAAGCTATTTCAGGAACAGTTCCACCATATTTTTTATGTATTTCTGTTTGAGATATTTTTAAATAAACTAATACTTTATAGTTTTCAACTATTGCAATTGATGTATCATCATGTGATGACTCTATTCCTAAAACAATCATTATTTAATATCTCCTATTTGTGGATTTGATGCGTAAATTGGTTTTAATTCATCAAGTTTATATTGTTTAAAAATTGTTTTATTTTTTTCAAAATCACTCAAAAACAAATCATAATCAATTTCTTTTTCTTTTTTTGATTTATCAACAAGCTTGATGTCATTACCTTGCAAACGATATGATTTATTTTTTGTAGCATTAATAAATAATTTATTATCAAATATTTTTTTCTTAAATTGAGTTTTTAAAATATCAAAAGTAGATGCACCAAAAATTAATGATTTATTAATTTGTGCTAAAGTTCTAACATAAAGCAAAGCAATTCTTGATCCTGTAAAAGAACCAGGTCCCAAATTTATATAAATGTTTTTAATATCGTTAACGTTTTTTATATTGTCAAAAAAACTAACTATTTCTTCTACTTTATATTTTGTTTCAATTTTTGATTTAAAAACTATATTATTAGCATCTAATAAAGCAGCTATAAAAACTTTTTGAGATGAATCAATAAATAAATCCATAAATTAATCCTTTCAAGTTATTTTATATCTTCTTTCATTTTCATTTTCACAAATTATTTCAACTAAATAATACTCATCAAATTTATGTGATAAATTTTCTGCTCACTCTATTATTACAATCTTATCTTCAAAGTAATCTTCATATGATACTAGATTTTGTCCTTTTAAATTATATGCATCAATATGAACAAAATTATCATAAACAAACATCTTATTGAAAGTTGGAGAAATAATATTTTTTTTCTCATTAAATTGTCTTGCAATATCTTTTACAAGTGTTGTTTTACCTGAACCAATTTCGCCTTTTAACAAAATATATTGAATATTATTTGTTTTGCACAAATTGATTAATAGAGTAGAAATAAAGTCAATTTCATTAATATTCTTTATAAACTGGATTGAACTATTCTTCTTCATTATTAATAGGAACTCCTTTTTGTAAAACTAATGACTCATATGGACAAATCATTTTAATTCCAGAATTATATTGTTTGTGTATTAATGTTGATAATATTACATTTCATTTTGAACTTACTCTTTTGTTAAATGATTTATTTGATAAATTAACAATTATCATTTTCTGTTCAAGTCCTGAACCAACTTTTATTAAAAACATTTTTTTTGAAAGACGAATTTTAATTTTATCTAACTGTGATGACTCAATATATTCTTTTGTTAGTTCAATTATTTTTTTATAAAAATTAACAATAGAATCACCATTTAAATATTCGTCTTTTAAATTATGTGTTTTTCAATTTATAGGTAATTTTCTAAAAATTTTTTTAGCTTTTGAAAATCCTCCATTTTCAGTTGAATTTCAAACAAAAATTGATTGTGAATTAATTCTAGATAAATATTTTTGTGAATATTCAAAATCTTTAACTTTAAATTTATTAAATTCTAATTTTCTCTTTTTTTCAACATATTCATAATCTTGAAAATCACTAGAATTTTCGATTTTTAAGCGAAGCAATCCTATTTCATCACCATAATAAGTAATTGATGAATAAGGATTCATATTTAGAAGCATTAACAACGATTTATTGGATTCGTCTATTAAATTTTCTTCATTTAATCATCTAGAGTTGATTCTTCCTATTCTATTGTTATTAAAAGAAATACAATATCTAGAATAATAATTAGATTTGATTTTAATTTGTTTTATTTTTTTTAAAACTAATTTGTGATTAAATTCTTTGATAATATCAAATTCATATTTTTTTTCTGTTGCTATTAACGAATAAGAAGAATCAATATAAATATCGCAAATTTGACCAATATATTTATTAAAAATTTCATTAATTACTTTATTTTGAAAAAACAATGATCTCAATGCAATTATTGAATTGGGACACAACTCTTTAGTTTGGTTATACAAAAATTTTAATTGTTCTAAAAGTTGATTATCAAGTTTAATATTTTTTTCATATAAAAATTCAAAATTAGTGAATACAAAATTTGAAACCCCATTTCTTCTTCAAAATTTAATTATTTTTATAAATGCTTCAATTCTTTTTTGAGTATTTCATTTAAGTCCATTTTGAAAATTGTTTTCCTCGTTAATAAACTTAGTAATATCAATTGACTTCATTTCTTCAATTGAAGTTTTAATAATCAATGAGTTTAATATTTTTTCAAGATTAATCGAAACAAATAAATCTTTATTATTTGATTTAATTTTTGTTATCAAATCCTTCAAATCCTTTATCGAACCACATTTATCAAAGGTTGTTAGCTGAATATTTTTTAGAATTACATCTTCTTGATTATAAATATCAGGAAAAACAAATGCATCAATATTAAGAAAATCAAAATAATCTATTTTTTTTGCAAAACCTTTAAAATCACCAAAACCATCATTATTTGAATCATAAAAAAATAATGGATCAACTTCATATAAAAACATTTTTTTATTTATATTAATTTTCATTTAATAATTTTATTAAAATAATGAATTTTTAGAATTATTAGATAATTCTATTAATATTATTTATTTAATGTTTTATTGTATAATTAAAATCACTAAGCCCGAGTGACGAAATGGTAGACGTAGGGGACTTAAAATCCCCGGGCAGCAATGCCGTGCTGGTTCAAGTCCAGTCTCGGGCACCATATAAAAATAACAAGGTAGTGCTTGTTATTTTTTTATTCAAAGTTTTTATGTTCATAAATCATCTTTACGAAGTAATAAACCATTATCATAGCTCTAACATCATTTTCACAATACTTAGCTAAATTATTTTTAGTTTTTTCTCATTCTAAATCACCAATTGTTCCAACATATCTTTGAATAGCTTTATTCATTGCCATCAATCCATTTTGAACTTCTAACTCTTTATAAGGAGTAATCATAACTTCTAATTTTAATTTAGAACTAGTAATTAATTTTTCTATTTTTTTAATAGATGAAAAACCAAGTAATTTGTGTAAGAAAATAGGTGGTATTTCTGTATCTGAATTTTTTACTTTGAATAAATCCAAAAGATCTATTGTCTTCTCCTCAATCTCATTTACTTTTCTTTCATACTCAAGATGATCAGGATCATTCATATCAGAAATAATTTTAACCATATCATGTAATTTCGGAATTTCATATGACTGATTAAAAACTATATAATGATCTGCTTCAAGTAAATATATTGAATCAATAATATTTTTAAAATCATTAACAGACAAATTTTTAGGATCATAAACAATATTGTTTGACTCACCTATTATTTGTTCTTTATCTGTTTTAATAATAGAAACCTGAAAAATTAATTGTTGATATGGTTTTGTAAAAGGATGAATCACATATGGCATTGAAAAACCTTCAAAATCATATCAAACACATTTTGTGTTTTTAATTCTAGATATGTAATCTTTAACAATGTCAAAATCAAAATGATTTTGTTTATCAATAACTAATTTTAGAGAAGTTCTTTTTGATTTGTAATAAGATAAAGGTTTTTCATAATTTAAAATTGAAAGCAGATTTCCTTTTTTTAATAAATAACCACAAACATGTTCTATTCCTATTTTTTTATAAGGAAATAATTCTGTAAAATTCGGATTTTCTCCTCATTCCGTTAAATCTTTATATGATATTTCATTAAATTTATCAATATTTTTTGCTAATCTAATTTCATTTACATATCTGTCAAAATCTTCAATATATAAAGATAATTTTAAATTTACTTTTTCGGGTTTATTTTTTGGTTTTGAAATTTTAACTTGAATATGTCCAGACCTAATTTTATCTATTATAGGCATTTGTGCTGTATTTTCTTCTATTGTTTGTTTTATATCTTTGCCTGGTCCAGTTTTTTGTGTTCAACAATATTTTGAATGATTAAATTTTAAATCATCTTTTTTATCATAACTATATTTATTGTCATATGTATAGAAATAATATTCATTTAGTTCTATTCCTATTTTTTTTAAAACATTAAAATCAAAATAAGCTTTTATATAATTTTTTAATTTTGTTTTTGAACCATGGATTAATGAATAAGCTTCTTTATTTTTTTTATCATATATTGAAAATCTAATTATTAAATCATCATAAATAAAAATAGGATTAATAATTCAATCTATTTTTTCATTATTTAATGATTCTATTGTTTTTTTATAAGCCATCTCATTTGACTTCTCATTTATAACTAAAATTTCTTTATTTTCTATTTTTGCTCTTTCTTTAATTTGTTTTAAAAACAATTGATTTACTTTGTCATATCCATTTTTTATTACTTCAATAAATTCGTAATCATCCAATTCTTCAAGATCAAAATCAGAAATCAACTCTCACATTGATAATTCACCATTACTTTGTTCTTCTACAAATTCTAAAGAATTAAAGTAATTATTTATTTTTGAATTTCAAACAAAATATTCTTGACAAGTTAATAATTTTTCTAAATGTTTATATGTAATCATTTTCTTAATGTTTAAGTCATTCATAATACCAATTTTATAACAGATGCATTATAATTATGTTAATTATAATCAAGGAGATGTTATGACACCACATATAAATGCTAAAAAAGGCGAAATTGCAAAAGTAGTATTAATGCCAGGAGATCCATTAAGAGCAAAATATATTGCTGAAAAATATTTAGAAAATGTAAAACAAGTTAATAACGTTAGAAATATGTTGATGTTTACTGGAACATATAAAGGAAAAGAAGTTTCTATTTGTGGATCAGGTATGGGACAACCATCAATTGGAATTTACTCATATGAATTATTTGCTTTTTATGATGTAGAAAAAATAATTAGAATTGGATCTGCCGGTTCATATAAAAAAGATCTTGGATTATATGAAGTGTTTTTGGCTGAAAGTTCTTATTCAGATTCAAGTGCTTTTAGTGAGTTAGTATTAGGAGAAAAAACAAACATTGGATATCCATCAAAAGAATTAAATTATGATATTGAAGAATCTGCTAAAAAACTAGGTGTTAAACTTCATAAGGGGAGAATTCATTCATCAGATGTATTTTATGCTTCAAGACCATTAGAAGAAACATTAAAAATTACTGGAGCTGATTGTGTGGAAATGGAATCGTATGCATTATTTATCAATGCTAAAAAATTAGGAAAACAAGCAGCAACACTTGTAACCATTTCTGATAATTTAATAACAAAACAAGAAACTTCATCTGAAGAAAGAGAAAAGAAATTTAACAATATGATGGAAGTTGCCTTAGGAATTTTATAATGACAATATTGGACATCATTGAAAAAAAGAAAAATAACGAAACCTTATCTCAAAAAGAAATTGAGTATTTTGTTAATGGATATACAAACAATAAAATTCCTGACTATCAAATGTCTTCATTATTAATGGCTATTGTTATTAATGGAATGAATTTAGAAGAAACAACCAATCTTACAAAGGCTATGATAAATAGTGGTAAAACTATTGATTTATCTTCTGTTAAAGGTATTAAAGTTGATAAACACTCAACTGGTGGAGTTGGAGATAAAGTTTCATTAGTACTTGGACCTATAGTTGCTTCATGCGGAGTTATATTTGCAAAAATGTCTGGGAGAGGATTAGGGCACACTGGTGGAACAATTGATAAACTTGAGTCAATTCCGGGTTTTAATTGTTTTTATAATGAAAAAGATTTTAAAAATTTAATTAAAAAATCTAATATGGCAATTATTGGACAAACAGATGATATTGTTCCTGCTGATAAAAAAATATATTTATTAAGAGATGTTTCGGGAACAGTAAATTCAATGCCTTTAATTTCTTCGTCTATTATGTCAAAAAAACTTGCAACTGGTGCTGATGCTATTTTACTTGATGTTAAATGTGGTTCTGGTGCATTTATGAAAAATGAAAAAGATGCAGAAGAACTTGCTAAATGAATGATTTCAATTGGTAAAAAAATGAAAAAAGACATTAGAGTTGAAATTACAAATATGGAACAACCATTAGGTAAAATGATTGGAAATAAAAATGAAGTTATTGAAGCAATAGAATCATTAAAGGGTAATTGAGATAATAACTTTAAAAAATTAATATATTCTTCAGGAGCTACTCTTTTAAATCAAGCTAAAATAGCTAATAATGAAAAAGATGCATACAAAATGATTGATGATTCTATTAAATCCGGTAAAGCACTTAATAAATTCTTTGAGTTTGTAAAAAATCAAGGTGGAGATGTCAAAGCAATACAAAAAACAAATTGATGAAAACCAAAATACAAATTAGATATCAAAGCAAATAAAGATGGATATTTATATTTGAAAAATTCTGTAATTTTAGGTTTAACAGCTGTTAAACTCGGAGCAGGAAGACAAACCAAGGAAGATATTATTGATAATGAAGCAGGTATAGAACTAAAAAAAGTAACCAATGATGAAGTTAAGAAAAATGAAGTTATAATGACTTTATATTCATCTAAAAAAATAGATTCTTCAATTTCTAAATATGTAAAAGATTCTTATGAAATAATTTCCAAATCAAAACAAATAAAAATTGTTTATAAAAAAATGAAATAATATTATTTTCTTGCAACTTTTAACTCTTTAGACATTGTTGGTGTGGATTCAAGATTTTCAATTCTTTTTTCTATTTTATCAACTTTAATTTCCAAATTATCTACTTTTGTTTCTTACAATGCATTTCAACTAATGGTTCTCCCATTTTTAATCTTGAGCCATCGAAACTTATAATATTAATTATGACAAATTAAAATTATCTTATGATAAATATCTAATAAAAATCTTTTTTTATGAGCTCAATTTTTACTTAACTATTTTTTAATTATTCTCCTTATTTGATTTTCTATTTCTACATTTGATTTTTTTGAGAAATTAAAATTTAATTTAATATCAAAAAAATATGGAACTCTAGATCAATAACTTTCCTTTCCTAGTTTTAATGATATAAATGTTAAATTTCTTTCCTTTTTCAATTTCCTAATTTTACCTTCAATAGAACTAGATACTGGTGATATTTCAAAATCACTTATAAATAACAATTTTGATCTTGAATAATTTTTATTATTTTCATAACAATTTATAATAGCTTTTAGAGCAATATCTATATCTGTTCCTCCGTCATATGGATGAGTTAAAAAATGAATTAACTTTGATTTTTCTTTTTGATTTTTTATCTCAACAAAATGTGAATTAGTTGAAAAACTAATTAAATATATAGGTGATTTTGAACTAAAAGCGTGTTTTGAAAGTTGAGCAATAATTGTGTTTGCTAAATCTATTATTTTCCCATCACACATAGAAGAGGAGGTATCTACACATATAACAAACGGTTGTAATTCTTTATCAAAAGATGCATCATTCCTTTTAGTTTCATCTTCCTTATTTTCTAAATTTTCAAGCTGTATTAATTTTTGTTCTATATATTTTAATTCAAATAACTTTTTTGTTGATTTTGAATGTTTTCTTCAATTAAATTGATATTTAAGCAGTTCTGAAATATTATTACCTAACTTAATACCAACTAGATTAGCTGGATTAAATTCTCATTGTTTTTTGCTTAACTTCATAAAATACTTTTCATCAAAATCATATTTAAACAATTTAATTAATCAATTAACAAAAGAAACTGATTTAGGAATTATATTTACATATATCTCCTCAGGTGGTTCATCACCAAAACTTGTGCTTTCTAATTTTTCTTTAAATTCTTCTTCACTCAAATTTTTTGATATTCTTTGCATTCTTAACTTGTTATATTTATCTATTAGATACTTCAACTTTTCTGTATTCCTATAATTATTATTCTTCTTATTAATAAAATCTACAAAACACAAATAATAAAATGCAAATAAGGTATTATCTCATTCATGAGTATTTGAATAACTATGAATAACATTTTCATAAATCATTTTTAATTCATTAAAAGCAATTAATTTTGCATATTTGAAAATATTTGAAAATTTGTTTTTTATATTAAAAGTTCCAACTGATGAAGTGAAATTATAAAAACTATTGAATTGTTCAATATCTAATTCATTAAAAAAATAATTAAAAATTTCTTCCTTATCTTCATAGTGTCAGTCGATCTCTTTTTTTATGTCAATAATAAAATCATTTTTATAAACTGCTTTTTCTATAAACAATTCAAAATCAAAATTGCTTCATTTTAAAGTTTTGTTATTGTAATGAAAAATTAGGTAATTAAATACAACATACCATAATGTATCTAAATCTATATCTAATCTTTCTTCACTCATCAATCTATCCTTTTAATAAGCTTGGTATTCTCTGATTTTATAGTTTTATTTTTTGTCTTCATTTGATCAAATAGGTTGCACTTATCCTTTACTAAACCGAATGAATAAAATGTTTTAAATTCTTCTTCGTACAAAGCAATTGATTTTTTTAAGTTATCAATTTCAACATTAAATTCATTTAGGTCTTTTACAAATTCTTTCAATTCTCTATTTTCATCATTATCAATATTTTTTAAAAATGAACATTTTCTATAATCAATTGATAAATGATAAGTTTTTCCGTTTACTGAAAAATCTACTTGAACTTCTTTTTCTTTTAGTTTGCTTTTATCAATTAACTTTTCTTTAGAAATTAACACATTTAACTTTTTATTATAAGATCTATAAACATTTAGAACAAATGAATCAAATATTTCTTTAGCTATTACATAATAATATTCCTTAGATGATTTGCAATAACAAACTACATAGTTAATTCCATTTATTTCAACAGTTTGATAATCACCAACATCATCAATTAATTTATATGAATATTGGGATATATTATTCATTTTGCTAATAGCTAAATTTTTTATCATTTCATATTCTTCTATTTTCATAATATCAACGCATTTTCTAAAGATGTTTTGCACTATTACTTCATTTACAAGAGTTTCTATTTTATTTATTTGATCTGGTTTATCTCATATTAAATTAGGAATTAATAGTAAATCAAAAATAGATAAAGAATTTCTTGCTGATAAAATAGCATTGCATTTTAAAAAATCAATTATCTTTTTTCATCTTCTATCAGAAACATAAGGAAACATAATTTTATCTTCCTCGCTTGTTTCTGATTCATCATCTGTATCATTTTCTTCTTGTTCTAATTCATTTATTCTTTTATTGTTTTCTTCAATTAACTTTCTAATATTCAATATAGCTTCTAAGATATCCGGGGGACAAATGATAAATTCTTTTTTATCTTGGACTTTTTTTATATCTAATAAAGAAATTTTATCTTCTTCATTAAGATTGAATTTATTTGAATTGGTTAAATATTTAATAAAGTTTTCATTATCTTGTATATTTTGAACCATTATTCTTAATAAGAATCTATCATATAAAGCATCAAAACCTTCATTGATTGGAGGAATTTCGTTTGAGGCACTAATTAGAAAATACAAAGGGGTCTTAATAATTTGTGTCCCATTTACAAATATTTTTTCATTTATTATAGTTAGCAATGTATTCTGAATTGATGAAGAAGACTTTCATATTTCATCAAGAAAAGCTATATTAGCACTAGGTAAATAGTTCTCTATTTTTCTTTCATATTTATCCTCGTCTAATTTTTTTAATGATATAGGTCCAAATATTTCCTCGGGTGTAGAAAATTTATTCATTAAATATTCAAAATAAGTTGTTTCTTTTATTGACTTTGACACTCTTCTTGATAAAAGTGATTTAGCCACTCCAGGAGGACCTAATAAGAAAACATTTTCTTGAGAAAATAAAGCAACATATATCAGTCTTAATATTTGTTCTCTTTCAAACAAGTCATTTGAATTCAACAAAATGATTTTTTCTAATTTTGTGAGCACAATATATCACCCCTATAATATAAAAATAATAACTAATAAATTATATAATATCTAATAGAAAATATATTAATAA
>CASEIC010000028.1 GCA_949288045.1 uncultured Mycoplasma sp.
CATATCAATAAATAATTATAATATATATATATGAAATTTAATTCTCTTCTTCCCAAGTAAATTGATATCCTAAAATTCTAACAGTATCTCCTTGTTGAATGCCTTTATCAATCAAAGCCTTTCATAATCCCATATCTTTAATCTTTTTATTAAACCTTAAAATATTGTCATATGTATTTAAAGGGTTTCGTAAATAAACCATTTCTATTTCTTTTCCTGAGACTTCATACATTCCCTCATATAATTTTTGAATTACAAAATCATCTTCCATTGTTACATATACCTCATTTGTATTTTTTTCATAAACAATATCTTTTGATGATTCGTATAATTTATACATTTTTGATTTTAATAAATCAAGATCATTAAAATTTAGAGCACAAATATCAATAATTTCCATATTGTTATACTTCTTCTTAAACTTTTTAAAGTTATTATCAAATCCTGGTAAATCTTTTTTGTTTGCAATAATTAAAAAGGATTTATCTAATATTTTTTCATTAAACGATTTTAATTCGTTTTTTAGTATTTCAAAATCATTAATAGGGTCTTTGTTTTCATCACCAAAATCAAGAATAAAGGCAATAACTTTACATCTTTCAATATGCTTTAAAAATCTAATTCCCAAACCTTTACCTTGTGATGCCCCTTTAATTAATCCGGGCAAATCAGAAATAACAAATGATTTATCTTGATATTTCACAAGACCTAATTGAGGAACTAATGTTGTAAATGCATAATCTGCTATTTTTGGTTTTGCATTTGATAATAATTTTAAAAGTGTTGATTTACCAGCCGATGGAAGTCCAACTAAACCTATATCAGCCATAACTTTAAGTTCTAATTTAACATTTTTTCTTTCACCAAGTGTACCGTTTTCACAAATTTTAGGAGCAGGATTTTTTGATGATTTAAACTTTGAATTTCCTCTACCCCCTTTTCCACCTTTACATATCAAATATAGATTGTCATCTACAACATCGCAAATTAAATTCTTACCTTCATAAACCAATGTTCCATACGGAACTTTAATAACAACGTCTTTACCATTTGCTCCATACATATTTTTTGTCATTCCATTTTCTCCGTCATTACCTCTAATGTGTTTCAAAATATGTATTGGTAAAAGTGTATTCATTCCTGAATCACCTTGGAAGTATATTGAACCACCATCGCCACCATCGCCACCAAATGGGCCACCTTTTTCAACACGATGTTCATGTCTAAAAGAGATGATACCATCGCCACCTTTACCTGCTATAACTTCAATATTTACTTGATCAATAAATTTCATAAATAATTATACTTTTATACTATTTGCCTTTTGCAACAATTACAATTGCTGGTCTAATCACCCTATCATGTAATCTATATCCTCTTGATATTAGTTTAACAATTTGATCTTTATTAAATGCATCATCCTCCACCACTTCTTGCGCATGATGAAAAACAGGATTAAAAATCTCTCCTACACTTGGTTGAATAGCAACTATTCCATGTGATTCTAATGTATTGAAAATTTGTGATGTAAGCATTTGAAAACCTTTTACATATCCCGAAACATTTGCATCTGATGAATTTGCACCAGCTTCAACAGCTACATATAAATTATTCAATGGACTCAATAAATCATCAACAAGTTTTTGAATAGCAAATTTTGTTTTATAATCAATTTCTTCTTTTGCTTTATTTTTAATCTCTTCTTTAAGAACTTCAACTTTTGAAGCAGCATTTTTAGCCATTTCATCTGCTTTTGCTTTAAAAACTTGTTCGCTTAATTGTTTTTCTGATTCTAGCTTCAATACTTTAGCATTCAAAGAATTAATCATTTCCTCAAGTTCTTTAATTTTGTGTTTATCATTATGAGATTCTTTCATTTTAGACATTTCGATTTTTTCTCTTGATTCAAATTTAATAATGTCGCGAACCTTAAAGCTGAAATCATATGAACCAGGTTCAAGCACAACTTCATCAAACAATATTGTTTTATCACTAAAATTAATAGACAATTCTACAAGATTTGATTCTGATAAATCTCATCCAACAATATTTTCATCAATACCTGGTGCAATTTCTTCTTTACCTAAAGTAATTGTTTTATCGGTTATTTTTATGACATTATCATCTTCCTCTTTCTTGATTTTAATATCAAAAGTTATTCTATCCTTCATTTCTATTATTTTGTTGCTAACTTCATTTGACATTATTGATCACCTCTTTCTATTTCTTTATTTTCAATTTTTAAATTTATAGATTCTTTCGTATATTTTTCAATTATATTTAGAATGTTTTTTGCCTTCGAATAATCCATTCTTGTAGGACCAACAACAGATACATCTTTTGTAACACCATTAAACATTATTCTTTTAGAAATAATTGAAGCATTTGATGGAAGAATTTCTAATTTAAGATTCTCTTCTAAATAATTTTTATCATTAATCGATTCTCAAATTGATTGATTTTCAATTAATTCAATAATTTGAGCCAACTCTTGTCGTTTTATGTCTTGCGACTTAATTAAATGTGATTTTCCATATACCTTGTTATTTGCTATATTTTTATAAGATTGAAAAATTCCAACTACAAATGCTTGTATCAACTCCTCATAATTCTTAATGTGTTTTTCAAGTAC
The DNA here is from genome assembly GCA_949288045.1 of uncultured Mycoplasma sp. Taxonomy (GTDB): domain Bacteria; phylum Bacillota_I; class Bacilli_A; order Mycoplasmatales; family Metamycoplasmataceae; genus UBA710. The sequence continues at coordinate 2,633 of CASEIC010000028.1, forward strand.
AGGTTTCAATGCTTCAATAGCATGAGGAATATCTACTAATTTAACATTATGTAACCGTTCTTGAAAAATTCTAATTGCAATTTTTAGATCATCAAGATTTAATTTTGAAGATAGTTTTAATTCTTTTGAATCAACTCTTCCATCTGATGTTATTAGAACAATAATTGCTGAATTATCATTAATTGGGGTTAATGTAATTGATTTTAATAATTCATCATTTTTATTTTCACTTGTAACAACTGTTAATTTTGATGCTTCAGAAATAATTGAAACCGCTTCATCAATAACTGCATCAATTGAACTTCTTCTATTTGCAAAAATATCTTTAATTTTTGATGCCAACTTATCTTCTTCTGTTGAAGTTAAAAACTTTGCATAATACTCATAACCCTTAGGTGTTGGAATTCTTCCACTAGATGTATGAGATTTTTCAATAAAATTTTCCTTTTCTAATTCAACCATAATATTTCTTACAGTAGCTGAAGAAATTGAAAGATTATATTTATTTATCAAATTAACACTTCCAACAGGTTTTGAAGAAGAAATGTATTCTTCAACAATACATTTTAATATTTTGTTTTTTATTTCTGGATTACGCATACAATATATTATTATAGCATTTAAATTGTTCAATTGCTAAGATATTGCTAAATTATCAATTTTCATCTAGTGAACTTGCTCAAGATTCTAACAAATCTCCGCCTTCAAATTTAGAATCAAAAAATTCTTTTATCATTGCTTCTGCTTGATTAATTGCAATTTGTCTTCCACCCAATAATAAAACATTTGCATTGGTTCTTTCTTTAGCTAATCTCGCATCTTCTATAGAAGTAATTCTTGCACCTCTAATTCCTTTAAATCTATTAACACTATATGAGATTCCCATGCCAGATCCACAAACACCAATTCCATATGAACCTTTGTCATTAGAAACAGCTTGAGCCAATTTCTTTCCCTGATCAGCATAAGAAATTAAATCTTTATTATTATTTGTTCCTAAATCAACAACGTCATAACCATTTTTTTCTAAATAACTTTTTATCAAATCTTTTAGATCAAAACCATTGTGATCACTACTTAAATAAATTTTTTGTTTCATATTTATTTCCTTTCTTTTTTAGGTGGTTTTGGAATATCTAAACGCTTATGATTTGTTCTTGAAATTTGCAATTCAATTTTTTTAATAATCTCTATATTTTTTAATTCACCTTTGTCATATGCTTCATAATCGTTGTAAGAAAAACCTAATTCATCTTCATCGGTTTGTCCATCTCACAAACCGGCTGAAGGTTTTTTATTTAGTATTGATTTAGGAACACCGACTTGCTTTGCATATTTAAATACCTCTGATTTATATAAATGAACAATTGGTAGCAAATCACATCCTCCATCTCCTCATTTAGTAAAATATCCTAAGTAATATTCTGCTTTATTATCTGTTCCTAAGACTAAATAATTATTTTCTTGTGCAAAAGCATAAAGCGTTGACATTCTCAAACGAGCTTGCAAATTTCCTTTTGATAAATTTGATTTTATTTGTGTCTTATTTGAAATAGAATTAAACTCATCATAAAGATTTACAATTTTATAATCTAGATTAAATTTTTTTACTAATTCTAAACCATCATCAATATCAAATTTTCTCTCTTGATTAATTGGCATCAAAATACCTAGAGAATTATTTGGAAAAGCTTGTTTAGCTAAATAAGCAACCAATGCTGAATCAATTCCACCACTAATACCAACAATAACACCTTGTGCTTTTGCTTTTGTTACTTCTTCTTTAATTCACTCAATAATTTTGTTTAGATATTGCATAATTACCTATTATTTGAATAAATTGTTATATATTTCTGTGTAGTTTTGAACTGGAATAAATTTAATTGCTTTTTTAACTTCATCAGCAACATCTTCAAGATTTTTTTCATTTTCTTTTGGAATAAATACAGTTTTAATTCCTAATTTAAGAGCAGCTAATGATTTTTCTTTTAAACCACCAATAGGTAAAACTTTACCTCTTAAAGTAATTTCTCCAGTCATAGCAACTTTGTGTGAAACTGGTTTTTTAGATAAGGCTGAAATTAATGCTGTTGTAAATGTAACACCAGCAGAAGGTCCATCTTTTGGAACAGCACCTTCTGGAACATGGATTTGAATTGTTGATTCATCAAAGTTGAAATCAATTCCAAATTCTTTTGCATTTGCTCTAATGTAACCTAAAGCAACAGTTGCTGATTCTTGCATAACATCTTTTAATTGACCTGTTAATTTAATTTCACCTTTACCCGGAAATGTTGTAACCTCAATTGGTAAAGTTGAACCACCATATGATGTATAAGCTAAACCATTAACAACTCCAACTCTTGGTTTGTCATCTTTATCTTCATCAGAGAATTTTTCAACTCCTAAAAATTTCTTAATTGTAGGAATATCAATTGTAAATTCATCTTTGATTTTTCCTTCAACAATTCCCAATGCAACTTTTCTTGCTAACTTATCTAAAACTCTTTGTAAGTTACGTACACCAGCTTCCATTGTGTAATGTCTAATTACAAATTCAATTTCTTTTTCTGTTATTTTAAATTGTTTTTTATCTAATCCATTTTGTCTAATAACTCTTGCTACCAAATATTTTTTAGCAATGTTTATTTTTTCAAATAATGTATATGAAGATAATTCGATTAATTCAACCCTATCTAATAATGGAGCAGGAATATCTTCATAATAGTTTGCTGTAGCAATAAATAAAACTTTTGATAAGTCATATTCAATTTCTAAAAAGTGATCTTGGAAATTTGCATTTTGTTCTGGATCTAACACTTCTAGTAAAGCAGATGCTGGATCACCTTTTGTTGCTGATGAACCCATTTTATCAATCTCATCTAATAAAATAATTGGATTTGATACTCCTGATTTTTTAATAGCATTAATGATTTTTCCTGGCATAGCTCCAACATATGTTTTTCTGTGTCCTCTAATTTCAGCTTCATCATTAACACCACCAAGTGATATTTTGATAAACTTTCTACCAAGAGCTTCAGCTAATGATTTAGCAATAGATGTTTTACCAACCCCTGGAGGACCCAACAAAGTAATAACAGGAGAAGCATTTTCTTGAGTCTTATTCATATTTCCTGATTCTTTAACAAATAAATTCTCATTAATTTCAGTATTAGGAGAATCAGTAATTCTTGTTTTTTTATATTTATCTGGATGTTTTCTTTGATTATTAATCATCACAGCAACAAATTCTATAATTCTTTCTTTAACATCTTTTAAACCATAATGTTGCTCATCAAGAATTTTTTTAACTTTTTTAATGTCAATTTGTTCTACTGATGTTTTTCTTCATGGAAGTTGAACTAATAAATCAATGTAATTTCTTGTTATATTAGCATCCGGAGATGAAGACATCATTGATTTTAATTTTGTTTTCTCTTTTTTAATAGCAAGTTTAACTTCTTCAGGATACATGTTTTTTAATTCTTTATCTTCAAGAATTTTTTCTAATTTTTCATCTTCTTGTGTGTCTTCACCCAATAAATTTCTAGTTACTTTAAGTTTTTCTCTTAAAATAAATTCTTTGTTTTGTTTATCCAATGATTTTTTAAGTTCATTTTCAATTTCATTATCAATTGATTTATCAGTTTTTAAACCTTCTGATAGTTCATCAATAATTGTTCAAAGAACATCTAATTTACCAGCCATTGTTTTTTGATTAAAATAAAAATATGTAAATTTAATAGGAATGGCAAATGAAGAAATAATTTTATTCATATTAATCAATTCAGCAATTTGTTCTACTGTGAAATAAGGTATTGGTGATTTTATAAAAATTTTTTTGAACTGATCATTTGAACCAACAAAATCTGTATATAAGGTTGTGTGTAATTTTTGCAATTTAATATCTGTTTTTTCTGATGATTTATATTTTGTTATTGGTTTTGCATCAGCAAATGTTCCAACATAAGCATCAGAATTATCCTCAAATTCAAGAATTTCAACTTTTTTTATACCTTCAACGGTTACTCTTTTGTTTGAACCGATTTCTTCAATTTTGATTATTTTTGCTAAAACACCATATTTTTGCAAATCAGATGTTGTCTTAACATCTCTTTGATCTGCATTTTTTTGAGGTAATAAAACAATTTGAGAACCAAAGCCCTTCATTGACATATTAATTGATTCTTTTGATTTAGGTCTTCCAATTTCTAAGTAATCTACAATACCCTCAAGAACAATAACGTCCCTTGTTGGAATAAATGGTAATACTTTCTTATTTTTTTTATCAGCATTGTTTGATGCTGTTTTTGATTGTTTTTTTTCCTTTTCCTTTGATGAACTCATAATTACCTCCCAAAATAATTACATAATAGTGTCATATAAAGTAATATATAGCAATAATTATAACACTAATAATAATTTTAGCAATTTTTATGTTCAAGTGCTAAATTATGCTTCATTTATTTTTTCTTTAATATTTTTCAAAGCATTTTTTACTGTTTCATTAATTTTTATTTGATAATCAATTTTCTCAATTGATGCCATTACTGTTGAATGATCCTTACCTTTAAATAACTTACCTATTTCTTTAAATGTTAAATTTGTTAGATTTCTTATCATTCACATTGATATTTGTCTAGGAAGGACAATTTCTCTTCTTCTAGATTTACCTAAGATATCATTTTTAGAAATTTTGTAATACTTGGCAACAATATCTAGAATTTTATCAGGAGTTACATTCCTATTGTCCTTTGCAATTGTTGAAAACATTTGTGACACAACATTATATGTATACTTAATGTTTTGAATGTTTTTTTGTTTATTTCATTCAATTTTATTTATTGCACCTTCAAGTGTTCTAATTGATGAAGCATGATTCCTTATAATAAATTTCATCGCTTCTGTTTCTCAATCTTTTGGATCAATATTATATTTAATCAATTTAGCTTCAAAAATTTTCATCAAATCTTTTAATGAAGGTTGTGAAATTTCTTGAGTAATGCCCCCTTGAAATCTTGTTATAAATCTTTCTTCGAAACCACCTAATAACTCAGGATTTTTATCTGATGCAATAATAATTTGTTTTCCATTTTCAATATTTGAATTAATAATATTAAACAAGATGTTTAAAGTTGCTACTTTTGATCCAAATTGTTGAATATCATCAAATAGTAAAAAATCAAAATTTTTATAATATTCAACAATTTCAGCTAATTTTTCTTGATCAGACGAAATTAGAAATTGAGTTACTTTTTTAATAAAATGATCTGGGCTTATATAACAAACTAATTTGTTTGTTTTTTTAACAATTTCATTACCAAGAGCATTTAAAAAATGTGTTTTTCCCATACCTGAAGATGAATATATGAATAATGGATTATATATTGCCTTATCTTGCTCTAAAATCTTTTTACCTAATGCAATAACATCTTTATTAAAATCTGCTTCTATATAATCATCAAAACTAAAATTCTTATTTAAATTTGTAGTTATTGCAAAAGAATTGTTATTTTTTTTGCTTTTTTCTTCATATTCAGACAAAGGGATTATTTGTGCTTCAGCAGCTATACCAAAAACATGTTTAATTGACTCGTCAACTTGCTTTTGAAAATTTTTCTTAATATATTTAACATCATTGTTTGTTTGCAAAACTAAAAAAATTTCATTATTATCATTTGTTTTAACAAATGATTCATTAAAAAAAGATTGAAAAGTCAATTGATCACAAAGATCTCTAAGCTTTTTATGTATTTCTAATGTAGAAAACTCATCATTTCTTAGTTTCATAATTGAAACATTATAACAAATTTATGAGTTTTCCACATAGGAAAAGTGTTTTTATTTTGAAAAGTTTTACAAATAATTGAATATTAAAAAAATAATCAACTTTTATCCATTTCATCACATATTTTTTCAGTATGTTCAAAGTACAACTTTTGGAGATGTTTTTTGTTTATATTTTCATGCTGCTTTATTACCATATTTATCAACCACTTTAGTATTAAATGTAAATTTAAGACCTACAGGAACACACACAATTCCATGAGTGATATAAATTTAATTGGGGATGGTAACCTTTCAATTAATTTTATATCACTCTAATAAATTTCTTTTTTTAATTTTACTTTTAAGTGTGCTAAACATAATAAAAACCATTCTTTAAATACAAAACACAATTTATATATTGTTAATGATTAAGGAATTATAACATATATCACAAAAAATATGCCAAACACTAGTTAGCATAATTTTTCTTGATTGTTTTCATCAATAGGGTAATCATTCTCTGTTGTTGCATCATTTACAAAATCTACTTGTTGAGTATATAGAGAAGTCTCATCACCATAAATCATTGTTGTAGGATCTAAATCAGATGTTTCTTCATAAGCAAGAGAAAGCTCCTCACTATCAAAGTATTCTGGCGAATTAAGCATACCACCATTAAAATTATTCTCTAATGGATAATTTACAATTTCACCTTCATAATCTATTACTTCTTTTGATTTTTTAGATTTTTTAACAAGTAATATTATCATTGCTATTAATAGCAATACTCCTCCACCAAGGCTTAAAGACATACCTATAATTGAAGTCATTTCCATTCCAGTTGATGGTGATGAAAGATTTGTATTTAAAGTAATTGTAGGAGAAGAAGATTCAATAAAATCACCTTTATAACCAGTTCCTTGACTCACATAATTAAATTTAAATGAAACGGTGTTACCTTCTACGATTGGCATACCAATAATTTTTAATGGATAACTACCAGTATTTGATGATTCACTTGGACCAATAATTAATTTTAATGATTCATCAAAAACTTTTGCTGATTCTACACTATCACTTGCAGAAATAATTCCATAATCTATACTAAAGAAACTTGATCAATTATCTCTAACTAATTTATAAAGTTCTTCTCTTCTTTGTTCATAAGTAAATTCATTTGTAAAGAATTTATCATTCAATGATGTCGATAAATCAAAATAATTTATATTAGTTTTTACAGAAATTTCAAATTTATTTAATTGTTCACTAGATGATTCATCAAAATCAGTTGATCTATATGGTTTAAATCCTTTTAAAGAAATTGTTCCTGATTTTAATAATCCATTTTCACGTGTTGGTTTAACCCTTGTTCCATTAGAATACTTAACATTATTCAATGCAACTCTATAATTAATTACAACACCACCATTAATACTATCAGTTACACTCAAAATTGAGAACTTAGCATTTGATTTTGCTGATTGAATCTCTTGAGGGAACATAACATCTCAATTAACTGTATCATAAATTAATTTCATTACCAACTCATTAATATTGGTTGGTACTTCAATATAATCAGCATATTCATCAGGATCTAATTGATCAATATTATTTTCTCTTACTCAAACATCATTAAATGTTGATGAAATGTTTTGTGTAAAATCATAACTTAATTTCGACAAGTCAACAGTCAGGTTTTCTCTTTCAAAAAATCCCTCAGATAAATTGGGCATATTTGAAATAGTCAACTCATCTGAAGAACATGATGTTGCAACTACTGCAGGGATAAATACAAAAGAAGAGGGAGCAAGACATATAAGTGTTTTTTTAAACCTTCTCCAGTTATTACAATTCATTATAATCCATCCTAATTTTTCATTGTTTATAACTTTACAATTATATCACAACCAAAACAAATCATCTTATTTTTATAAATCTTATAAAGTTACCAATTTCATTACCAATAATTTCCTTGATTAACTAATTTTACCACTTATCACAAGTTGAATATTTGATGAGTCTCATTACTTTCAATTAATTTGAAGTATTTTTCTAACTCTTGATTTGTTATTATTGATCCTAACCTATATT
>CASEIC010000029.1 GCA_949288045.1 uncultured Mycoplasma sp.
AAGTTGATAATGTAGTAATAATGTTATGAGGAAATAATTCCATTAAATTAAAAGAATTTATTAACAATAAAACTCACTTAATTTTAACCTCTTCTCATCCATCTCCATTATCAGCACATAAAGGTTTTTTAGGAAATAATCATTTTATAAAAGCTAATAATTTTTTAAAATCAAAAAACAAAACAATAATTGATTGATCAACATTTAATATTTAGTATAAAAATCATCATTATTGTTGTGTTTTGATAAATCTTTTTTATTCTTCTTTTTAAAATTGAATATTGAAACAAAATCGCTTGGATTAAAATCAATCGTATCAATAATATTTGAAGCGCTTTCTTCATCATTATTGTTTGGTAACAATATATTTAATAAAATACATATTAGTAAACCAACTCCAGTTCCAGAAAGCATTATGTCCATTGAATTTTCTTTAAAGATTCAGAAAGTTGCACCGCCTAATCCACAAATTGCTAATATTGATATTAAAATAATATTTTTTGGTGTAAATATTTCTTCTTTTGAATTAATTAAAATTCTTAATCCATTAATTGCAATCATTGAATAAAGAATTATTTCAATACCACCAATTATTGGTTGAGGTAATGCTTGTAATACCATTGATATTGGGGCAATAAAAGAAATTATTATTGACATAATGGCAGCACCAAATATAACTCAAACTGATGAAACTTTGGTGATTGAAATAACAGATGTGTTTTCTCCATAACTAGTATTAGCTGGACCACCACATGCTGCTGAAACAATTGTTGCTAAACCATCTCCTACTAATGTTCTATAAATTCCTGGTTTAGATGTTATAAAATCATTGCCTGTTAAAGAACCTATATTGATATGATCTCCTATGTGTTCTGCTAATGTCACAACAGCTAGTGGAACTAATGATAAATATGGAGTAATTTTAAATCCATTAGCACTAGATGATTTTAATCTTCACATATTTGTTATATCTGGATATCATTTTCAACTAGAAGGATTTAATAATGTTTCAACACCCTTGTTATCAAATCCATATAATTTATTAGCTAATACTTCATTGCCAACACCTTTAGCTATTCCTCAAACAATCAATGAAAATAAAATTCCACCTACAATACCTAAAAGAAATGGCAATATTTTCCATATTCCTTTAAGAAAAATCATACAAACAATGATAATTATAAATGTTACGAGTGCTATAGATATTAAAGCCCATAAATTTGCTATACCACCAACATTACTTGGATCCACATTTAAATATGAATGTTCAGCTGCATTGGGTACTAATCCCAATCCAATAATCATAATAGTTGGTCCAACTATTATTGGGGATAACAATTTCTTAATATACTTAGAACTTTTGGTTAATCAAATAATGAGAGCTGCAATAACATACACAACTCCTACAATCATTAATGAAAAAAACACATTAAATCCACTAGATACATATAATGATGTCATACCACCTAAAAACGCAAATGAAGATCCTAAATATATCGGAACTTTAAACGATGTTACAAGTAAATATATTATTGTTCCTATTCCTGAACAAAAAAAAGCAACCTGAAGTGGAATAACAATTTCACCGGCTGCTTCGTTTACAAGAATTGGAACTAATATATTTGCTCCAAACATCGCTAACACATGTTGAAATGATAAAAGTAAAAAACGCAAAAATGATTTCGGTAATTGATGTATTCCTTCTTTCATTGTACTTGTTTTGTCCATAAATTCTTGTTTCATTCTATCAAAAAATATTTTTTATTCATAAAAATTAATAAAAATACATAATTTAAATATTATGAAACCAATAACTACATATACTTACGAAATAGAAAAATCAAAATTTTTAGGGTTTGTATATGAAACAAATAATGAAAATGATTTTAAAAAAATATATGAAATGTTGAAAAAAGAACACAAAAAAGCAAAACATATTTGTTATGGTTACATTTTCACAAAAGACAATCAAACAAAAATTAAAACATTTGATGATGGCGAACCTAAAGGAACAGCATCAATTCCTATATTAAATGCTATTCAAAACAATAAAAATACAAATAATATTAGCTTATTTATCATTAGATACTTTGGTGGTATTAAATTAGGAAAAGGTGGATTGTATCGCGCTTATTCTAAATGCGCTATAGAAACCTTGAAACAAATAAAAATGATATAATTTATTTGCCATCAAAACGGTAACCTTGTAACCTGGTCAGGACGGAAACGAAGCAGCCATATCGAGAAGTATCGTGTTTGGTGGTTTTATTTTATAAAAAATAAAACACATAGTTTTCCACATAGAATAACTTCCTTATTACTCCATTTTTATTCCTTTTCCACAATATCAACACTCTTTATTATTTATTACATATAAATAAACAATAAAAATATGTATTAAATAAAGAAAAACAATAACAATATATTAAAATTAATTTGTTATGAAATTTACAATTGACAAAACTATATTTTTAAAAGGATTGGATGATGTTATAAGAGCTATTGATCCAAATAATATCTACATTCATTTAAGAAATTTTTATATTGAAGTTTTAGATCAAATGATAACAATCAAAGGATCGAATGGATATTTTTCAATTGAACATAAAATTAATAGTTCAAATATTGAGAATATTGAAAAAATAGGAAGTTTTTTAGTGCCTGCTTCTCTATTTATAAATGTAATAAGAAAATGTAATGGAAAAATTTCTTTTGAAATAATAAATACTAATACTTTAAAAATAACAAACAATAAAGATGATTTTGAAGTTAATTTAGTAGATGTTAATGAATATCCAACAATTGATTTTACTTTATATGGAAATAAAATAAAAGTTAATGCAGAAAAATTTAGAAATGCTGTAAATGATGTTATTTTTGCTTCTTCACAATCTTCAGAAGAAATAATATTATCTGGTATAAATTTGCGATATGAAATGGGAAAACTTTATGTAACTGCAACAGATAGTTTTAGATTAGCACGTGAAATTATTGAAATACAAGATGATAGGAATATAAGTTTTGATGTAACCATAACAAACAAAAATATAAAAAACTTTATTCCTCAAAATGTTGAAGGTGATGTTATATTCTATGCTAATGAGCACAAAATAAATGTAATACATGAAACTTCAAATTTTCAATCAAAAATTATTGAAGCACCTTATAAAAATGTTGGACACTTATTTGAGACTAAATTTGATAAAGAATTGATAATTGATAGAATGGTTTTAAATAATGCGATAAGCAAAGCAACAGTAGTGTCATCGACAGAATTTAATAAGATTTATATTTCAATAAATAAGAATGAAATTACATTATCAACATCAGCAGAAGAAATTGGAAGAACAAAAGTAGTATTATCAAAGGAAGAATTTGAATATAAAGCAAATGAACCTATTAACATTGTATTGAATTATAAGTTTTTAAAAGAAGCAATTAGCGTATTTAATGATAAAATAAGTATTTACTTAACAAATTCAAAAGGATTAATTCAAATTGGAAGTGAAAAAAGCACAAATAAACAAATTATTAGTCCAATGATGTCTTAGGAGGAAAAAAATGAAAGTAAAAATTGAAGGTAGATATATTAAATTAGGACAATTAATTAAAAAACTTAATTTAGTAGATACTGGTGGTCAAACAAAATATTTTGTCAAATCACATGATATTAAAATTAATAATGAAGAAGGTTTTAAAAGAAACTCAAAAGTTTGAGCTAATTCAACTGTTTGAATTGATGATCAAGTATTTTATATTGTTGAAGATGAAAGATAATATTTGATGGAACAAAAAATAATTTCAGAACTTGAAAAAATTTTTAAAAAAAACAATTGAGAATCTTTTGAATTTAATGTAACTAAACCAACAAATATTGAATTTGGTGAATATACATCTAATATTGCTTTAATTTCAGCCAAAAAACTTTCAATGAGTCCTAAAGAAGTCGCTGAAAAAATAATTAATGATTTTGATAAAAAGAAATTAAATGTAAAAGAAATAAAAATTATGGGGCCTGGATTTATTAATTTTTATTTAGAAAATACATATTATTCAAATATTGTTAAAGAAATTATCGAAACAAAAGAATTTGGAAAAAAACCAAGAAATAATATAACAATCAACAATGAATATGTATCAGCAAATCCCACAGGATTTTTACATGTTGCCCATGCAAGAGGGGCAGCTCTTGGTGATTCACTATCAAATATTTTAGATTATGCAGGATATGATGTAATTAGAGAATATTATATAAATGATCATGGAAATCAAATTGATAGATTAGCTATATCAATTTATACTAGATATCATCAAGAATTAGGCATTGATATGGAACTGCCAGAAGATTCATATGGTGGACAAGATATTGTTTGAGGCGCAAAAGAAATTATTAAAAAGTATGATAAAAAGTTTTTAAATGTTCCTTATGAAGAATGTAAAGAGGAACTAAAGAAAATATCAACAAAAATAATGTTAGATCAAATAAAAATCGATTTAGAAAAACTAGGTGTTAAGTTTGACATTTGATTTTCAGAAAGTTCATTATATGAAACTGGGCAGGCTGAAGAACAAAAAAAATCATTAAAAGGAACTTATGAAAAAGATGGAGCTCTTTGATTAAAAACAACTGAATTTGGAGATGATAAGGATAGAGTTTTAATTAAATCTGATGGTGAACCAACATATTTTTTCTCTGACACGATGTATCATGTTATTAAAGCCTCAAGAAGTCCAAAACCAAAACAATTAATTGATGTGTGAGGGGCTGATCATATTGGTTATATCAAGAGAGTTGAAACATCATTGCAACTACAAGGATTTGATTCTAATGCTTTAGAAGTAATAACTATTCAATTGGTAAAGATAATTAAAGATGGGAAAGAAGTGAAAATGTCAAAAAGAAAAGGAACTTCTTTGTGAATGTCAGAATTAATTGATCAAGTAGGGAAGGACACAGCAAGATTCTTTTTAGTTAATAGATCTAATAATTCTTCTATTGATTTTGATTTAGATTTAGCAAACATGAAAACAAATGATAATCCTGTTTTTATTGTTCAATATGCTCATGCAAGAATCCAACAATTGAAAGAAAAATCATCAGTTAAATCCAATGTTAATTTAGATAATTTAGAATTTGAGATCAAAGAATTTACACTAATTAATTTGATGAATAAATTTCCAGAATTAATAGAACAAATATCAATTAATCACAAAGTTCATTTGTTGCCTCAATATTTAATTGATTTAGCAAGAGAGTACAATTCTTTTTATTCAAATTCTAAAATAATTGGAACAAACAGAGAAAATGATTTAATAGCATTATCATTAGCTTGTGGTAATATTTTAAAAATAGGATTAAGATTATTAGGAGTATCGGCACCAGAAAGGATGTAATATGAAAACTATATTATCTGTTATTAAGGAATTTATGTCAAAATCAAAAAATAAATCATATACATTTGATGAAATTTTTGAACAAGTTGAGAAACAATTATCAGCAGAGTGAGCAAAAAACACATCAAAGGATTTTGATGATATTATTTTGAACAAAAAAGGTGAAACTTATAAATTATTAACAATTGATGGAAGTTTTATAAGAAATGAAGATGGAACATTTCAATTAAGAAATTATTAATATGTTTGATTTTCTTCTTCACTAAATAATCCAGTTTCATAATTATTAAATGATAATGTTGAATCATCAATAATAGGTTCAACATAAATTGGACTCATTCCATTATCATATGCTGATTCAATATTATTGTTATCATAATTAGTTAGTAAATTTTCATTGTCGGCATTTGTATTTTCCTCACCATCTAAGTAATTATTTTCTTCTACAATTTCACCATTTTTATTTTTTTCTTTTTGTTCTTTATAAATATATCAACCAACTCCACCTAATAAGATAAATCCTCCAAGCAAGCATAATACTCCACCAACAATTACTCCAGAGTTAGAACCTTTAGAACCACTACTTGTGCCTGTGGGTTTCATTAAATATGAATCAACTAAACTTATAGATATTGTAGTATTTGAATATGAAGGGCCATTATTATTAAAAGCACTTAAATATTTGTATTGGAAATTAATTATATTGTCTTTAATATTAATAGGACCACTTATTTGTGATTCGGAATAAGGTGTTGTATCAATAAATTCTTTTAATGAAGAATCAAAAATTAAATCTTGTGAAACAGACTGAGTAGTAGAAATTAACCCATCTTTAATAGCGAAGAAGTAAGATCAATTTTGGAATATTAAATTATTTAAATCATTTGTCATTTCAGTCATATTTTTTGATAAAAAATTTTGATCTAAAGTTTTATTTGCAAGTTCAATATAATTAGGGCTTAACATTGAAATTTGATAATTATTAAATTTTTCAAATGTATTAGTATATGGTTTAAATCCTTTGAATGACAATGTGCCATTCATTAATAACCCATTATTAAAAGATGGCGAAACTAAATTATTTTGGGAATCAAGAATATTATTCAAAGATAATTGAAATTTATAGACAACCCCCCCATTAATGTTAGTTATTGGAGAAAGAATTTTAAATTCAGCCTTTTCTTTACAGTTTTGTGATTCATTAGTGTCATTTGGATAAAAATTATTTCAAGATATTGAATCAAACAGGATTTTTGTAATTTCTTCAGTAATTGTTGATGGAGATGTTTTATATGAAGAATATTTATATGTTTTGTTTCTAATTTCAATTTCTTGATCTCAAACATTATTATATTTGTTAGCAAAATCTTGTGCTATTTTATAATTATCAAAATTGTCAAGACTAATATTAATATTTGTATTTATATTTAAATTTGAAGGATAATTTGTATATTTTATTTCTCTTGTTGATTGTGAAAGAACACTATGATTTGAATTTATAGAGGAAAAAGTAATAATAGGAGATAATAATGTTGATGTCAATAATGAAAATAAAATACAACTTTTTGTTTTTTTCATTTTAAACTTCTTCTATTAATTTTTTTTAAATTATATCAAAGAGCATTCAATTTTGTGGTAAAATTTCATGTAAATGATGAAGTTCAACAAGAAAAAGACAATAAAATCATCCTTATTTCTTTTAACCCCTACACTATTAGCAACAGCAATAACCCCTGTTGTTTCTTGTAATAATAATCCAAAAACTGAAGAACTTACATTTTGAGAAAAATTTAACAATTTAAATTTAAATTTGTCTTTAAATTCTGAAGGGAAGAAAAAAACCGCATCAGAGTTTTATAAGGAAGCCAAATCTGGGTCAATATATAGTGTTTTAAGTAAATATACAAATTACAATTCATTTTTGCAATCAATAATAACAAATTTAGATGCTGAAGTTAAAGCAATAAATTCAATAAATTTATCTAATTCAGGCTCTTCTGTTTCATTAAACATAAAAATAGGTGAAAAAAATAATGAACAAAATGATTCAGATTTAAATTATTCGATAATTGGTTTTGTTAAAGATCAGGAACAATTAAATAATTTAATTAATGAAGTAACTAGTCAATTTAAGAATTTAGTTTTATCGCCTAGAAATGTTAATAATTATATAACAGCAGAAGATGTTTGAAATGTTTGAAACAACAAGGATCAAGCAGAGAATAGTCAAAATATTATTTCATTATATAACTACATTAGTGGACTACCAAATGAATTTTATGATGAAAGTCTTTATGATGAAAGTGGAATTATTAAGTATAATGAGGTAAGCATTAAATTAGAGAATGTTTTATGAAATAATGAAGAAACAAATGCCTCATTAAAAGCATCAACTTTATTTTTAACATTTTCTCTTTATGTCTCACAAACATTAGCTAATGGTAAAATCATTCAATCATCAAGTGTTGTTGAAAAAGAAATATCAACTTATCCATCAAATCAAACAAAATTTAATCAATTAATTAGTGATTTTGAAAGAGAAAAAGGACATATAACAATTAAAAACTCACTAATCGCTCCACAAGTTATTGTTAATGAATTTGATTTAGCTGTTGATTATGAAGATAAAATGAAAATTCTACAAAATTATCTTTCGTTTCCTGTTGAAACTTTAAGTTATGGATTAATTTGAAAAATTAAAACTATTTTTATTGGCAGCAATGACGCTGTTTTGGATATTGAATTTAATTTATCTTGAAAAGATCTGGGTCAAAATATTGTGGTTTCTATTTCTCCGTTTTTATCAAATGATGCTTATATAAATTCAATTTTAGCTAGTTTGAAAGAATTACAATTAAACCCAACTAGTGAAGGAAAAAAATATTCAGCAGAAGAAGTTGTTGATTTTTGATCTAAGGACAAGAATTCTTTTTATGATTATATTCAAGGATTGCCAGAAAATAGTGAGTCTGTTAAGTATATTGTTTCAAATTTAACGTGAAATAATGATGCAGAAATCGAACAAAGAGGAACAACGGCTTTTGTTGATTTGACTGTTTTATACAATAATAATGAATATCCTATTAGATTGAAGGAAATCTCTGGATTCATATCGCCATATGTATATGCAAGCACAAAATTTGATGAATTTATAAATGGAATCAGTATTTCATTAAAGAAAGAATATCACAATAAAGAAATAATTAATTTAACCAATGCTTCAAATTGAATGAATAAATTGGATGGTGTTCAAGAATTATTAAACCAAAATGATGAATATTCTATTTCAAATTTACAGTTTAACTATAATGAAAATGATGGAAGAAAAGGAAGATTATCTATTAGTTTTACTTATTCATGAGAAGCTAAATACAAAGATAAAAAAATTGGAGCAACAATAAAAAGACCTATTGAAAGAATTGTTGAAAATTATAAAACATATGATGATCAAGCATCAGAGAATTTTAATTTAATTTCTAATCAAGTTTCATCAAGTAGCATCTACTTAGATAGCATAATTGTTGACTCAATGAACAAAGCTGATTTTTTAACTTCATATTTTGCTGTTGATTCAGTGAATATTAGTGGGAGCATAAATAGCGATGCTTTTAAAGAAAACTTTACCAAATTATTTAATATTCCCAATTTATTTGGTATTAATTTTGAATTTTTAAGTATTGAGTATTCTGGAAACAACAACTCTTTATCAGACACTCAATTAAAAGTATCTTATAAATTTAGTAATATATATAATTCTAAAAAAGTTATAGAAAAAACAGATATTGTTGATGGTTTTATGGATCCTTATGGTTTTGATAAAATAAAAAAAGTATTGTCAATGTCTGATATGAGCCACTACAATGATAAAAATCAATATCGAAAATATGCTCAAGTTCCAAATGATATAAAAATGGGAAAATGTAATTGACAAAACGCTTGATTCCATGAAGATCATGATTGAGGTGGTTGAGGCTGAAACCCTCCATTTAGAAGTTATAGGGATTGAGGTGGTAAAACTGATGCAAATTCTTTAGCTTTAAGAGGTGCATATTATGACCATATAATCAGCAATAAACACGCTGAAAAAACACTTAGTTATTATGGTTTACTTGGAAGCTCAGAGATGTTAGCAAATGTTGAATATTTTGCTACTTGACAAGGAGCGCCATATAGAACAGGATATAAAGACAATGATGGTGTTTGTGCTTTTCCTATGGGATTTAAAATAACATATAGAACTCAAAAAGTTGATAAGTTTGGCAATACTGCAAAAGGTAAATATGATGAAAAACAAACCAAAAATCTTGTTATTTGAATGTATTATGATGACATGTTTTGAAAATAAAAATAATGGTTTGTTGTATAATTAAATTGTTAGCGTGGTTGAAACTAATCAAATAACCAAAGCAAACTAGGATTATTAAAATGAATTTTTATTTAAATTGTATTAAAAATTAGTTATGGACAATTTTTGTTCTTATGTTTAATCTTTTTTGTGCTAACAAAAAAAAGAAAGTAATCATATTTTCTTATTCTTAATATAGCTAAATATAGTAGGTAAAAATGACTAAAAATTCTTTGATTGAGATTGTGGATGAAAAAGATGTTAATTGAAAAGATGCTATTAAAATGGGTGTTGATATTTTAGTCCAAAACAAAATAGCAACAAGTGATCTTGCTTCTGCAATAATAAAAAGTACAGAAGAACTAGGCCCTTATTATATATTGATGCCTAATGTAGCTTTAGCTCATACATCACCAGGTCCATATAATAAGAAGGTTGGATTATCATTGGTTGTATTTAAAAAACCAGTTTCTTTTAGTAAAGAAGAAAGACATAAAGTAAGTTTGTTGTTTACTTTATCTGCTATTGATAGTGATTCACATATGACTATTCTTCAAAAGTTTGCAAATACTTTTTCAAGTGTTCAAAATCTTGTTGAAGAAGCATTAAAAATGAAATCAAAAGATGACATTTCAGAGTTATTCAAAGGAGTTTTATAATGAAAAAAATATGCACCGTGTGTGGTCAGGGACTTGGTTCATCATTAATTGTAGAAATGAATATCAAATCTGTATTAACTGATTTGGGTGTTAGTGATTCTCAAGTTCAAGTAACACATAAAAACTTAAATTCTTATTCACCGGCCGATGGATTTGATTATGTTGTTTGTGGAATTGATTTAGCAGATTCTATAGATCCTGGGTCAGGAAAAAAAGTAATTCTTAATAATTTGATGGATAAACAAGAATTAAAAGATAAATTAAAAGAAATACTTTAAGAAGGTTAAAAGAAAGGAGAATAAATGAATTTATTTGCCGATGTTGTTACACCCCCATCAGATATATCAATATCTGCCGGGGATTGATTCCTTTCTTTCTTTAAAGATTTTGTTGGAACACCAGCCATTCTTGTTGGTTTGTTTGCAATGTTGGGTTCTATCTTATTAAGAAAGAAAACTACTGAAATAATTACAACTTTTTTTAAAACTGCAGCAGGTTTTTTAATTATTTCAGGGGGGGCCACTGTTTTAACAGGTTCGCTTGCTAATTTTCAAGTATTGTTTGAAGATTTGTTTAATTTATCTGGAGCAATACCAAATAATGAAGCCATAGCTGGAACTATAATGGAAAATTATGGCGAGATGGCTCAACTTGGTTCAATAATAATGGTTATTTCAATTGTTTTAAATATAGGTTTAGCTTTTGGATCAAGATTTAAATATGTTTATTTATCAGGACATGTTTTATTCTATATGTCAATAAGTTTAGCTGCAATAATGGCATTAAGCGGATTTGATTTAAGTAATGCTGGAGACTATACAATAGCACTTATTTCTTCATCATTAATAATGAGTTTATATATGGTGTTGTCATGTGCAATGTTGAGTCGTTGAACAAAAGTTATCACAAAAAGTGATGATATAACTGTTGCCCACACTGGAGCATTCAGTTATGCAATGGGTGGTTTAATCGGTGATCTTATTTATAAAATTAAAAAAGGTCAAAATATAAAATCAACAGAAGATATTAAATTCCCTAAATGATTACAATTCTTTAGAAATACATTTATTTCAATGGCAATTACAATGATCGTCTTATTCTTGGTTGTATATATTCCTGAAGGAATTATGTATAATACAGGTCAAAAATTAGCAGTTGAAGGTACAGCAATTTACAAAATATTTGAATCAGGAGCAACAAACTGATTGGTTAGATGTATTGTAGAAGCATTTACTTTTGCCGCTGGTGTTGAAATTATTCTGCTTGGGGTAAGAATGGTTATTGCTGAATTGGTTCCATCGTTCAAAGGAATTGGTGAAAAATTAATTAAAAACGCAAAGGCTGGAATTGATTGTCCTGTTGTATTCCCATATGCTCCAAATGCTGTTTTAATTGGTTTTGTTTGTTCATTTGTGGGAGCTGCTATAGGATTAGCAATTTCAATTGGTATATCAAATGTTAACAGTATGATTCCAGTTATTATTCCAGGAATTGTTGCTCAATTCTTCTTAGGAGCAACAACTGCAGTATTTGCAAATTCTCGTGGTGGTATTTGAGCTGCTGTTATATCTGCATTCTTAAATGGTATTTTAATTACAATGGTTCCAATTATTTTCTATGCTGGTGGGTGAGTTCCAAAAGATGAAAATGGAAAATTTATTGTTAGTGTTTGAGGAGATACAGATTATTTAACATCTGTTATTCCAGGAATTTTATTGTTAATCAAAAATAAAATAGTAGGAAAAGTATTAGTATTAGTAGTTCCACTATTAATTTGAATTGGTTTAATTGTAGATGGCCAAATTAAAAACTTTAAAGATAGAAAAAATAGTAGTAGCAATGTAAATAATGAAGAGTTAGTGAAACAACTATAATATAATTAAAATATGTCTATTTCATTAACTATTATTTATGTATTAATTGGTGTTGGTGTAGTTGCTTGTATAGTTGCTTTGATTTATACAAAAATAATAAAACCCAACACATTTGGATATACAAAGAAAAATTCTTTTGAGAAACAAAGTTATAACAAATTGATTTTAAAATTAAATTCAATTTCAAAAGTATATTCTTATGAAAATTTAACATTGATTTTTGAGAATCAAAAACCAATTATTATTGAGCGTTTGTTTATTACTACGCAAAATGTTTTTATGGCTTCAAGACCTATAGAAAAATCTGTATTAGATATTGAAATTAAAAATGAAGTTGACATTAAATTAATTTACAAAAATAAAAAATTAGATTTACCATTAGATATAAATTTAATGTTGGCTAATTATAAATTGTTTAAAAAACAAACAAATTTAAAACAAAATGCAATTTTAATAATTCCTTTCTTAAACAAAACAATAAGTAACAAAAAAATAAATAATATTCATTTTGTTGAATATGAATCGTTATATGATTACATCATAAAAATTGATGAGCAACCTAGTGAGTTAAATTCAAAAGATGTTGTTGCAATAATTGAGAAATATATGATGAAACAAAAACCAAAAAGAACATTTATGAATATTAAGTTTAATAAAAATAATTAATAAATGTAACAAAAGAAAATTGTTGAAATTTTTGTTAGGAAATTCAGCATAATTCCTAATGAAAATTTTTTATTTTTTGTAGTATAATGAAATTGTTAGCTATGTTAAAAATACAATGCAAATTAAGATTATTAAAATGAAATTTGTTTTTACAATATTTACATATTAGACAGGAGTAAGTTCTCTCATATTTCTTTTAATTTTCCTTTGTAGCTGACGAGAAAGGAAGAAAAAAGTGAAAAAATTTGCTAGAACTATTTTAGGTGATATTTCACCAGAAAAATTAGGGGTAGTTGATTGTCATGATCACTTAATTAAAAATTATGGACCCGAGGCACATGAACATCCAGATTTTATTATGATGTCTCATGATGCAGCAGTAAAAGAAATGCATGAATTTATTGAATGCGGTAAAAAATTTGGGAAAAAATATGGTACCGAAATGGTAACTATGGTAACTATGGATCCGCCAAACGTTGGGCGTGATGTTAAAAGAATGTTGAAAATTGCTAAAGAATTAAAAGGCAAAGCAAACATCATTATGGCAACAGGATTCCATAAGGCTGCTTTTTATGATAAAGGAGCTTCTTGGTTAGCTTTAGCACCAATTAAAGAAATAACAAAAATGGTTATTGCTGAAATTGAAGAAGGCCTAGATATTTACAATTATTCAGGACCTGTTGTTGAAAGAAACAAAGAACACAAAGCAGGTATTATTAAAGTAGGAACTGGTTACGCAGCCATAGATCGTTTAGAATTGAAATCAGCAGAAGTTGCTGCTAGAGCTTCAGTTGCTACCGGTTGTCCAATTTTGGTGCATACACAATTAGGAACAATGGCACTAGAAATTGCACAACATTTAATAGACTTTGGAGTTAATCCAAGAAAAATACAATTGTCACATTTAAATAAAAATCCAGATAAATATTACTATGAAAAAATAATTAAAGAAACAGGTGTCACATTATGTTTTGATGGACCAGATAGGGTTAAATACTACACAGATGCAACACTTGCAGAGAATATTAAATATTTAGTTGATAAAGGTTTACAAAAACACATTACACTAGCACTTGATGCAGGTAGAATTCTATACCAAAGAAATTATGGTATCGAAAAAGGTAAACAAACCTTTGGATTAGCATATCTATTTGATAGATTTATTCCTTTAATGAAACAAGTAGGTATTAAAGATGATGCTATTGAAGATATGTTAATTAATAACCCAAGAGAAATATTAACATTTGATGAACCAAGAAAATTTAATGAAAAAATAAAACCATCTCTTGCAAAACTTAAAAAAGATTTAAAAGTTGAAGATTAATTTTTATTCAACCTTCTCATATAAAACAAAAGAAAGGAGATTGTTTGTTAGATGATTGAAAAATTCAAATCAAAAGAATCAAGAAGAATTTGGTGAATATTGGGTTCTTTGTTAGCAATTAATGTTGTTATTATTTTAATAACACTATTAGTTTACATGTTTGGTCCAACTAAGGGATCGGCTGGTGATGCTGCAAATTATCTATTAAATCAAGTTTATTTAAATAACTTCTTCAAACAACCAGCCCTTGTATTAGGATTCATAACTTTATTTGGATATCTAATTATGGGTAGAGGAGCTAAGGATTCATTCTTAGGAGCTCTAAAATGTGTTATAGGATATGTTCTATTAGCTATTGGTTCGGGGACTCTAACAGGAGTTGCTAAACCAGTATTCCAAGCTATTTCAGAAATTGGTGGAGCAGGAGTTAATGTTGTTCCTCTTGATCCATACTTTGCTTTAAACGCAGGAAACAACTTCTTCCAAAACTTCAGAGTTGGTGCTGATTTTGTTGGATTAATTACTTATGTATTCATTGTTGGATTTGTTGTAAACATTATTTTAGTTTCATTGAAAAAATGAACAAATGTTAATTCATTAATGATTACAGGACATGTTATGTTGCAACAAGCCGCTGTTATTACTCCAGCATTCTATGTTTTAATGTTTAGTCAAATTCCATTACTTGATAACATGAACATTTCAAGTGGGGCACAAGCAGGTGTTGCTATCGTAGCAGGATTATTTTTAGGAGCTTACTGAGGTATTGCTTCAACAGGTACTTTAAAAGCAACAAATAAAGTAACAGGTGATGCAGGATTTGCTATTGGACATCAACAAATGTTAACAATCGCCCTTGCATATAAAATGTCAAGATTTTTTGGTTCACCTGAAGATTCAGCTGAAACAAAAAAAATGCCTAAAGCATTAAAAATCTTTGAAGATAATGTTTTTGTCCAAACAGCAATTATTTCTATTCTATTCTTAATTCTATTTATTATTTTAATTTCAACAGGAACAATTGATGCTGGTTTGGGTGCATCAATTAAAGATGGGCATGGAATTGCTGGGCAATGGAATACAACATTTGGTGGAGCACACTGAGTAATTAATATTTTTGGTGGAGCCATTAAATTAGTTGCTGCTCTAATCTGTATGATGACAGGTGTTAGAATGTTCGTTACAGAATTACAACAATCATTTACAGGTATTAGTGAAAAATTAGTTAAAGATGCTGTTATTGCTGTTGATATTGCTGCAGTATATGGATTCTGTCCAAACTCAGTAACATTTGCGTTTGCTTCAGGAACAATTGCTCAATTTTTAGGAACATTTGTAACAATTGGTTTATCAATGATTCCAGGATCACAAATTGCAGTTGTTATTCCTTTATTCGTAACATTATTCTTTAACTCAGGAGCTATTGGTCCTTATGCTAATGCGGCTGGTGGATACAAGGCCGTTCTAACTGTTCCAGCAATTATTGGTTTCATTGAAATTATTGTTATTTCATTAGGATTATGAGCTGTTCAAAATGCTTCTGGAAATATTGGATCTGTAACTGCTTATGAATTAGTTAAGGATGCAAATGTAACAGATGCAATTAAACAAACACAAGGATTTGTTGGTATTCAAGATTCAATAATTCTATTTGAATCATCTGTAAATATTAAAGACATTGCAGGAATTGATGCTGTTATTGCAACAAATGATGCTGGTGAATTTATCGTTTCAAAAACATGAAATTCAAATCCATTTGCAGAAGGATACATTGGTATGGGTGATTGAACTTTATTCTTCGGATCAATTATGTTAATTTCAGGATGACATATTGTGATAGCTTCAATTGTAGTACCAATTGCATTCTTAGGATTATTCTCATATGGATGAATTTTAGATTCAGACAAACAACACAAAAAAACATGATTACAAAAATTATTAAAATTAAACCCTGTTCTTAAAGAACAATCAAGTCAAAATGAATAAACACAAAGGAGAAATATATGGCTTTAAAAATCGTCGCAGCTTGTGGTAATGGAATGGGCACAAGCATGATTATTAAACTTAAAGTTGAAAAAATTTGTAAAGAATTGGGAGTAGATGCTTCAGTTGAAGCATTGTCAATGGGTCAATCAAAAGGACTAACCAATTCTGTTGATATTATAATTTCATCAACACATTTATCAAGTGAATTTAATGCAAATCAAAAAGCAAAAATTGTTGGTGTTAAAAATTTAATGGATGAAAAAGAGATTAAAGAAGCATTATCAAAAGCGTTAGGGAAATAATGAGTATTAATTTATTAGACATTTTAAAAAAGTATGACAGTATTAGATTAAATCAAAACGCAAAAAATTGACAAGAGGCTGTCAGGGTTGCATTACAACCTTTAATAGATAAAAATATAGTAACCACCGAATATTATGATGCTATTATAAAAAGAACTAAGGAATGAGGACCATATTATATTATTTCTGATGGTTTAGCAATGCCTCATGCAGAAAGTTCGGCTGGAGTAAATGAAAATGGTTTTTCACTTGTGATTTTAAACTCACCAATTAAATTTGATGGTGATCCAAGAGAAATTAAAGTATTAATTGCTCTAGCAGCAACAAGCCCTGAAATACACACTTCTGAAGCATTACCTCAAATAGTTGCAATATTTGAAAATGAAGAAACACTAAAAAAAATTGTTAATTCAAAAACAAAAGAAGAAATTATTTCAATAATTGAAAAAATAGATTTTAGAAAATATTTATCATAAAAAGGAGAACATATGGCTTTACCTATGTTACAAATTGCTCTTGATACCTTAACAACTCAAGAAGCAATTGATTCAGCTAAGAAAGCATCTAAGTATATAGATGTTATTGAAGTCGGAACAATATTAATTTCATCAGAAGGAAAAAAAGCAATAAAAGATCTTAAAAAAGCATTTCCAGATAAATTAATTGTTGCTGATGGAAAAATTGCAGATGCTGCAAAAGTATTTGGAAAAATGTTTTATGAAAGCGGGGCAGATTTTACAACCGCAATATGTGCCGCCGAAACAGCAACAATAAGTGAATTAGTCAAATTAGCTAATGACTACAAAGCAAACAAAGAAGTTCAAGTTGAAATGACTTCTCACTTTACTTGAGAACAAGCTGAAGAGTGAAAAAAAGTTGGTGTAACTCAAGTTGTATGACACCGCGCAAGAGATGCTCAAGCAGCAGGTCAAAAATGAGGACAAAAAGATATTGATTCAGTAGCAAGATTAGCTAAGATGGGATTTAAAGTCACTGTAACAGGTGGTGTTGATTTAGAAGATATTAAATTGTTCAAAGATATTCCAGTTTACATTTTCATAGCAGGTCGTTCAATTAGAGATGCAAAAGATCCAGAAGCTGCTGCAAAGGCATTCCAAGATGAGTTTAAAAAATATTGAAAATAAAAATAGATTTTTAGGTATTTATGAAAAAGCAATGAACAATAAGTTTTCAATTGCTGAAAAAATTGACATAGCAAAAGCAGCAGGATATGATTTCATTGAATTTAGTGTTGATGAAACTGAAATGAGATTAGCTCGTTTAAAATGAAGTGATAAAAAAATAAATGAAGTAAGAAAAATATTGATAGAAAAAGATTTCTATTTTAACTCGATGACGTTAAGTGCACATCGTAAATATCCATTTGGTTCTAAAGATCCAAAGATTAGAAGAAAAGCTTTATGAATAATGGAAAAAGCATGTATTCTTGCTAAGAAATTAGGTATTAGAATCATTCAATTAGCAACATATGATGTTTATTATGAAAAAGCGGATGAAGAAACTAGAAAAATGTTTATTGAGGGTATGAAAAAATGTGCTTATCTTGCACAGAAATACTCAGTAACATTGGCTTTTGAAACAATG
This sequence comes from uncultured Mycoplasma sp., assembly GCA_949288045.1. Lineage (GTDB taxonomy): Bacteria > Bacillota_I > Bacilli_A > Mycoplasmatales > Metamycoplasmataceae > UBA710. The sequence goes on from CASEIC010000029.1 coordinate 18,156, forward strand.
GATACACCTTTTGGTGGAACAGTGTCAAAATGTTTAAATTTTTTACACCAGATAGATTCACCAAATTTTTATGTGTATCCAGATTTGGGTAATTTAAACCAATTTGCAACAAATGATATTGAAAACGAACTTGAATTAGGTAAAAATAAAATTGTTGCTTTTCACTTCAAAGATACAACACCAAATCAATTTAGAGATTTAGAATTTGGTTCAGGAACCGTTGATTTTGTTAGATCACTAAAATGTTTAAAGAAATTGAAAATCAATGCTCCTATTATGATTGAAATGTGATCTAAGAATGAACCAAACGAAACAATAGAACAAAATATTAAATATATTGCAAAAGCAAAAGAATTCTATGATAAACAATGAAAATTGGCAGGTAATGATGAGTAATTATGATAAAAATGAAATGATAAAACTTAAAAAAGAAGTTTATGAAGCAAATATGCTTTTGTACAAATATCGTTTAGCAATTCATACATGAGGTAATGTTTCAGGAATAACCAAAGATAGAAAATATATGGTTATAAAACCATCAGGTGTTCCTTATGAAACTATGACATGAGAAGATATGGTTATAACTGATATGGAAAATAATGTTATTGATTCTAAATGAAATCCATCATCCGATACTCCAACCCATACATTAATTTATAAAGCTGATGAAAAAGTAAAAGGTATTGTTCATACCCATTCTCCTTATGCTGTTGGCTGAGCACAAGCAGGAAAAGATATTCCGTGTTTTGGGACAACGCATGCTGATAACTTTTATGGATCAGTTCCATGTACGAGAGAATTATCAGATGATGAAATTAATGAAGATGGAAAATATGAACATAACACAGGATTAGTTATATTAGAAGATTTTAAAAAACGTAAAAAAACTTTTGAAGCAACACCTGCTGTTCTTGTTAAAGAACATGGTCCATTTACTTTCTCTGTTAAATCTCCAGAAGATGCTGTTAATATAGCATTAACTTTAGAAGAAGTTGCCAAAATGGCTATCCATACATTAATTGTTGATCCTAAATGCAAAGGAGCAAATAAAGTTTTACAAGATAAGCATTATTTTAGAAAACATGGGGCTAATGCTTATTACGGACAAAAAGGAAAGAAATAAATTATATAATTTAAATATACAAGGAATTATTGAGACAACAATAATTCTTTTGTTATGAGAGGAAAAGCGAAAAAGAACAAATTATTAATTACATTTTCAATTTTAATTCATTAGTATTTACATCGCTTGCATATACTGAATATTTGAAAACTAATAAAAGATATTTATTAGTATTTTCATGATTAGAGATTTATTGATCAGTTATGATTGAACTATTCTTTTTTATAAATACAATTATGATTATTGTTTTCTTATCAATTTATTTATTTAACAAAATAAAAAATGAAGAATGTAGAAATAAAATATCATTTAAAAACAAACAAATAATTAGATGAATACTTTCGCTTTTAATAATACTTACTTATATCGTTTCATATATTTTATTGAAAAAGAAACCAGTCCAGGTTTGCTTATTTTTAATGATTCCATCTCCAATTTTATTTCAATAAAATTAGTTATTAAAAATGTTATAGAACTTGTAAAAAATAAAAAGTATTCAAAAAATAAAATGAAAAATAATACAGAATTTACAATATAGAATCTTTTAAATAACCATTAATTTTAAGATGGTTAAGAAGTAGAGATTATTAATGGAGTGAAAATATGAAAATAAAAAATGAAACATATTTGTTTTGTTTTTATTCTTTGATAAATGTTAAATTTTTGTTACAAATTAACTAATTTTTTGAGTAGCAAAAGAATAACATTATTTCAGGATTTGTATAATTCTAACTATCAAATCCAAATTAAAATCAAAGGGGGATTTATGATACCATCAACATGAGCTGTAAATGTATTTAATTAATAAAAACAATTTTATTGGTTTTAAAAGATTTGTTAGAATAATGAACATTATTAAGCAAAAGAATAATGTTTATTATGTTTCAATTTTAATAAGTAGCAAAAGACCCCAATTTATAGAGATATCAGAAAAAGAGTATAAAGTTTTTAAAAATATTGATGGAACTAAGAGAATTTCTCAAATAATTGAAACTGAGAAATTAGATGAAAAGAATGTTTTTGATTTTCTTAAAAGATTAAATAATTTAAAAATTTTAGAAACTTCAACAGAAGAATTAAATGTTAAAAAAAGAAATATATATGATAGACATGATTTGTTTTTTGATATGTGTTTTGAGTTTGAAGAATTTACAAATAATTTATTAAACAAAACCATTTTGATAATAGGGTGTGGAGGTATTGGGAATAATTTAGTTTCTTCTTTATCAAGATCAGGAATAAAAAAATTTATATTATTGGATGATGATATTATTGAAGAAACAAATCTTACCAGACAGTTTTTATTTAATACTAATGACATTAATAAATATAAAGTTGATATTATTGAAAAAAGATTAAAAGAATTTGATTCAAATATTAATGTTATTAAAATTAAATCAACATTACAAGATAAGGAAGTGTTCGATTTATTAAAAAAACATAAGATTGATTTTGCTTTTTGTTCAGCAGATACTCCTCAAACTATAGCAATTGATGTATATAAGTTATGTAGAAAATTAAAAATTCCTTTTACTACTGTTGGATATCTCAATGATTTTGGTATATATGGACCAATTATTGATGAGGATAATATAAGATATGAACATTTCATTAGTTTTTCTGAAAATAATAACAATGTGATAAAAAATATTAATAAGAGATATCAAGCGCCTTCCTTTGGTCCTTTAAATTCATTCATTTCATCTTTAGCTATTTTTGATTTGTTCAAATATTTTAATAATAAATATGATTGTAAAACATATAATGTAAAAAGAATAATAAACTTTAATACATTAGAGAATCAAGATATAGATTTTAAAAGTAAAATAGGAGTATTTAATTTATCATCAAATCTTTCATATAAGTTTCAAGATAGAGTAAAATCAACTTTAAAAATTTTTGAATTAAACAAATTAAGTGTTGAATTAGGTAAATTAACATTCAATAAAGGAGATTACAGAAGCGGAAGTGTTAAAGATAGGGTTGATGAATTTAATTCCTTATTAAAAGATTCAAATATAATGCTATCAATGATTGGTGGTTTTAATACTTCATCAACCTTAAGGTACATTGATTATGAAACAATAAAAATGAATGGTATTAAGGTTGTGGGTTGTTCAGATACAACCGCTTTATTGTTAGCAATATATAAAATTACAAATCAAATAGTTTACTATGGTCCATCATTTTTAATGTCTTATAATGAGCAGAAATATATTAAGGAATTTAATATAAATCAATTTATAGATGTTGTGATAAATGATTTTTCTTCTAATAAAATATTTCTTCCTGAAAAAGTTACAATTGAAAGAGTTGATTGAAGTTTAAACAAAATCAAAGAAAAGAAATTAATAAAAAACAAAATTGAATTTATTAATAATTTAAAGATCGAGGAAATTCAAGGAAGATTAATAGGCGGTAATTTAAACACTATGGCATCGTTAGTAGGAACTGAATTTATGCCTGAAATAAAAGAAGGAGATATCTTATTTATCGAGGATTCATATGTTAATGCATCAATAACTGAAAGAAACATATCTGTCCTAAAAAATTCAGGAATACTTGATAAAGTTAGTGTAATAATAATTGGTTTGATTGAATCTTACGATGATGAAGGATCGAATAGAAAACATATTAATATTATTCAAGAATTTTTAGATAATGATATTCCTATAATAAACAACTTCCCGTGTTCTCATATTCAACCGTCAATAATTTTGAAAATAGGCGCAACAATCAAAATTAATTTTGATAAGAAAACATTTGAATATGTTAAAAAATAAAGGATATTTGAAAAAGCAAATGTAAGAAGAGACATAGCATTATATATAAACTTCATTAAGAAAGCATTTTCAAAAAAAATATAATATTAAGTATGAAAAAAATATTGAAAATAAGTCCACATTTTGAATATCGTGTTTGAGCAGGAGAAAATATTAAAAACATTTTTAATATTGATCAAGATTCTATAGGTGAAGCTTGGGTTATTTCTGCTTTTCAGGATAAATCATCAAAAATAGAAAATTTAAATAATGTTGATTTATATACATTTTATAATGACAAAAGAAATGCATATTTTTTTGGAAACTATAATTTATATTATGAATATCCATTATTATCAAAAATCATTGATGCAAAAGATGATTTATCAGTTCAGATTCACCCAGATAATGAATATGCAAAACAATTTGGTTCTTTAGGAAAAGCTGAATGTTGATATGTTTTAGACACAAAACCAAATAATTCAATAGTACTAGGTCATAATGTAAAGACATTGGATGATTTTAAATCAATGGTTAAATTGGGTAGATGAGATGAATTATTAAAACACAAGCCTATCAAGAAAGGCGATTTTATTTATGTTGAATCAACAAAGATACATGCAATAAAAGGCGGTTCTTTAATTTTTGAATTACAACAATCATCAGATATTACTTATCGTGTTTATGATTATGATAGATTAGATAAGGGCCAAAAGAGAGAATTGCATTTAGATCATGTTTTTAATTTAGTTAAAACTCCTGATATTGATTTAAATAAAAGTGAAATAACAAATAAAAGTGATTATCTGGTTTCAAATAAAATGTTTAATCTTTTATTAATTGAAAATGCAGGTAATAAAACATATGAATTTAATGATGCATTATGACTACAAGTAACAGTTATTGATGGAGAAGGAAAAATTAATAATTTAAAATCTTATGCATTTGATTCATTTCTTATTGCACATAACGAAAAATTGAATGTTTCAGGAAAAATGAAAATCTTAGTTTCATTTATAAATAATTAAAATTTTAAAAATTAGTGATGAATAAATATTGATTATTAATTAAGTTATAATATTAAATACATATTTAATATTTGGAGGAAAATAATGAAGGATATTAAATTAAAGGATGTCAAATATGTTTTTTTTGATATGGATGGAACACTTTTAACATCAAATAGAACACCATCCCCTAGAACAATTGAAACATTAGATAAGTTATGAGCAAGGGGAATTAATTGTTCAATTGCAACTGGTAGACCATATTATTTTGCAAGAAACGAAATTAAAACAGTAAAACCACATTTGCCTGTTATTTCATGTAATGGTGCCCTTGTTTTTGATCCAAAAGAAAAGAAATTAATATCTTTTTCTTCAATATCAAAAGAAGTGACTCCAAAAATATTTGATATATTAGTTAAAAATGATGCTGTTGTTTGAATATACACAAAAGAGAAAATGTTTACATTAAAAAATGATATAACTAACCCAACATCTGCTTGAATTGATAGAATCAAAACAATTAATAGTAATTATCCTAAGGAGGATCAAGCTGAAATAATTGAAATTAAAAATCCGAATGATTTTGACATTGCACAATATGACATTATTAAATTTTTAATTATTTATTCTGAAATTCCATTAGAAAAATACAAAAAAATTGAAGAAGAAGTCAATAAATTGAGCGGTGTTTATATTGTTAGATCTCAAAACGAAGTGTTTGATATTATGCCTGAAGGTTTATCAAAAGGTAACGGATTAAAAGTTTTACATGACAAAGGCTTGATTGATTTAAATCATACTTTAGTTTTTGGAGATGCTGAAAATGATATAAGTATGTTTAAAGTAGCTAAATGATGCGTGGCTATGGGCAATGCACAAGAAAAAACAAAAGAAGCTGCAATGTTTGAAACTGACGATCATGACAATGATGGTATAGCTAATTTTTTTGATAAGTTGTTTAAAAATGAATAATAAAAGTTTTGATTCCATTAAGTTAGAAAAAATAAAGATTAATGTTGAAAATAACAATTTTTGAGTTGTTCCTAGTTCAATAAGATTATTTACACCAAAAAGAAAAGATTTTATTGTTAAGAAAGCAAAAAATTTGGAAGAAATATATAAAGGTAATAATATGCAAGTTGGAAATTATTATCTTTCATTTAACAGAGATTACAATTTTAAATTGTTCAATGAGTTACAAAAACTCTCGTGTTTAAAAGATTTAAAGATAGATAAAAATGTTGAAAAAATAATTGAAAAAGACAAAAACTATATATACAAACATAATAATGAAATAAGTTTGAAATTTGATGAAAAAAATTTATATAAAATTTTTAAAGGAAATTCATTTTTAATTAATGATAATTATTTTGAAAATTATGTAGAAATACTTAAATTAAAAGGTTTTAAAAATAATGAATGAATTTTTTATTGAAATGGGAGAAAATTTGAATTAAGTAATTAATTTAATATTTAATATTAAATATATTATAATATTTAATACTTTATGAAGACACGTAAGAACAACACACAAATTTCAGAAGAAGAGTTGCAGTCCTATTTGGATACTAATAAAGAAACTGGACTTACTGAACAAGAAGTAATACAAAGAAGAGAAAAATTTGGGAAAAATATACTTGTAAAGGCTAAAAAGCAATCTTTTTTTGTTTCATTTATTAAAACTATTTTTTGTGAGATGATGTCATTATTATTATTCATCACAGGAATAATTGGTTTAGGACTTGCTATTTATGAAAATATCGAACAAACCGACACATATGTGTTGGCTTATATAGAAGCCGGGGTTTTATTATCAATAGATATTATTAATGCATTATTTGGAACAATTCAAGAGAGAAAAAGTTCTAATGCCATTGATGAATTGGAAAAAATGTCGTCCCCAACGACAAAAGTGTTAAGGGAAGGGAAGATTAAACAAATACCATCATCAGAGGTAGTTATTGGAGATGTAATAATTGTTGAAGCAGGAGATGCTATTAGTGCTGATGCAATTTTATTTTCAGATTCTCATTTAAAAATATCAGAAGCAGTCTTAACTGGTGAATCTACAGAAGTGTTAAAAGACGCTGATTTTAAACCAGCCCCAAATGCTCCATTAGGAGATCAAAAAAACAAAATTTTTTCAGGAACAAATGTTTTAAATGGTAAAGGTTATGGAATTGTTTGTGGAATTGGTAATAAAACAGAAATAGGAAAAATTGCAGATTTATTGAATAATAGTGAATCATTATTGTCGCCTCTTCAATTAAAATTGCAAAAATTAGGTAAAATGCTTGGAATTTTTGGAATCATTTTAACCATTTTAACTTTTATTTTCTCTATATTTGTAATTGAAAACATTTTCAATGCTGCAAGTGTTATTAGTTCAGTACAAAAATCATTATTATTAGCTATATCTTTAGCCGCAATTGCAATACCTGAAGGATTGACTGCTATAGTTACGATAGTTCTTTCGGTTGGTGTTAAAAATATGACAAAAAATAATGCTCTAATTAAAAAATTGCCATCAGTTGAAACTCTAGGTTCTACTTCTGTTATTTGTTCTGATAAAACAGGTACTTTAACAATGAATAAAATGACAGTTGTCAAAGCTTGAGTAAATGGAGAGCATGATGATGTTATAAATAAAAATAATTTCATTGGGAACAAAAAAGATTTATTAATTAAAGCAGCATTATGTACCGATGCAGTTATTGATGAAAATCCAATTTCATCTAAAAGAAAAACAGCAATTGGTGATCCTACTGAAATTGCTATTTTAGATATTGTTTTTGATAATGATATATCTATTTTAAATTTAAAAAATGAACACAAAAGAATTGGTGAAATACCATTTGATTCAGATAGAAAACTAATGTCTTCAATAAATATAATAAATGGTAAAAAAATACTAATTGTTAAAGGTGCCCCAGATGTTGTTATTTCAAGATCTAAAAATATAATTTCTAATGAAGCAACTAGAATTAATAATGCATGATCCGATAAAGCTATAAGAGTCTTAGCTATTGCTCAAAAAGAAATTAATCATGAAGTCGGAGAAGATTTAAAACCTGAAGATTATGAATTTGACTTAGAATTTATTGGATTAATTGGAATGATTGATCCACCAAGAGAGGAAGTTAAATTATCAATTAAAGAATGTATTTCTGCAGGAATTAAACCTGTTATGATTACTGGAGATCATTTAAATACAGCTAAAGCTATTGCTAAAGATTTAGGTATTATTACAAATGAATCAAAACAACTAGCAATAACCGGTGTTGAACTTGATCAAATGTCAGATGAAGAGTTTTATAAAAATATTGAGAAATATTCAGTATATGCTCGTGTAAGTCCTGAAAACAAAATTAGAATCGTTCAAGCTTGACAATCTAAAGATCAAGTTGTTGCTATGACAGGAGATGGAGTAAATGATGCTCCTGCTCTAAAAGCTGCTGATATTGGTTGTGCTATGGGAATCACAGGAACAGATGTTTCTAAACAAGCATCAGATATGATTTTAATGGATGATAATTTTTCAACAATTGTTGAAGCTGTTAAGTTAGGAAGAAATATTTACGAAAACATAAGAAGAATTTGTAAATTCTTATTATCATCAAATGTAACAGGAATTTTTGCAATATTAATTGGAATGGTTATTTTTTATGTAGCATTTGAATTATTTGGATGAGGAAAAATAACTGCTGATCAAGTATCTGCAATTATCACAACAACAAATGCTCAAAAAATTGCAGATACAATAAATAGTAATGTAAGATTTTCAACAACAATTACCACTATATTAATACTAGTACATCATATGGTAATTGAAACGTTCCCCGGTGTAGCGCTTGGTACTCAACTTACAACTACTGATTTGATGAATAAAAGACCAATTTCAAAATATGAATCAATATTTGCTAGAGGTCTAATAAATCAAATTCTATCATCAGGATTAATTCATGGTATTTTATCTGTTGTTGCATTTATTGTTGGAGCACAAATGGCAATTGTGACAGGAGCACCATTATTAAGATTTTATTATGGTGTTATTGCAACATTTATGACATTAGCAATTGGAGGGGTATTAAAGGCAATTGTTATGTGTACTTCAAAACCAATTTGATATCAAACATGAAAGGAATGTAAATGAATTTATATAACATCATTAATTTCTCTTGTTATTGTGGCTGTTGTTGTTGGAATTCCTCAAGTAACTTCAACATGTGCAGAAATGCCAGAGTTAAAATTAAATAAATTTAATGGTTTATTAACACAAGCTGATTTAGATAAACTTGTAAAAGGTTTATCAGCAAATATTAGTTCAAACAATTATGCATATTGAGGAGTTTATCTAACAGGAGCAACTTTTGGAATTCTTACTTTTATTCTTTTAGAACTTTTAAAACAATTTGAAAATAACTTTTCAAAATATTCAAAAGAAAGTAAAATTAAAATAACCGAATTCGAATTGATTCAAAGACCAAAAAGATTTGGAGCAAGAGGTTAAAAGGAGTTATTATGAAACTTAAAAAAGTTACACCAAGAAACTCAAAAAATAGAAAATATGTTGCAAATTATTTTTTTATAGCTGATGAAATAATTGAAAAATATAAATCCGATTCAATTGTTACAATGCAATTTTTTCAAAGAAAAGAAACAGCAATTCTTGCGGGAATGAATGAAGCCTTACAATTTCTAAAAGATAATACAGATATTAAAAAATATAAAATTAAATATCTTCCAGAAGGGTCTAAAATCAAAGCTTTAGAGCCTGTTTTAGAATTAGAAGGACATTATATTGATTTTGGTATTTTTGAAGGTGTTATTGATGGAATATTAGCTCGTTCAACTTCTATTGCAACAAATGCTTGAGAATGTAAGCAAGCGGCAAAGAAAAAAGATGTAATTTATATGGGCGATAGAGGTGATCACTATATGAATCAAGAAGTTGATGGTCTTGCTGTTGAAGTTGGAGGTCTTGTAGGACATTCAACAATGGCTGGATCAAGAGGTAATGAAGAAGTTATTTTTGGTTCAATTCCTCATGCATTAATTCAACATTTTGATGGCGATATAGTAGCAGCTATGAAAGCATACAAAGATGTGTTTCCAAATGAAAAAGATTTAGTTGCTCTTGTTGATTTTTCAAATGATGTTATTAAAGATTCATTAGCAGTTTTAAAAGTATTTGGAAAACAATTAAATGGTGTTCGTGTTGACACTTCAAAAAACATGATTGATCATATGTTTGACAAAGAAAAAAATAAAGAAAAGTTCAAAGGTGTTAATCCTGAACAAATTAAAAGATTAAGAAAAGCTCTTGATGAAAATGGTGGTAAACATGTAAGAATTATTGTGTCTTCAGGATTTACTCCAGAAAAAATAGCAATGTTTGAAAAAGAAAAAACCCCAGTAGATGCTTATGGGGTTGGAGAACATATTCTTAAAATAAATATTGGATTTACATGTGATGCTGTAAAAAATAATGGGAAAAATATAGCCAAAGAAGGAAGAGGATATAGAAATAATCCTAAATTGAAAGAGTTTAAATAATAAGCAATTGGTTTATAAATAAACCACTATTAAAATATATAATTTATATATTACATAGAAAGTAGGTAATATATGGAAGGCAAATTAATTAAAGTAGTGGTAGGCGAAAAAGTAATTAACGATTTTGAAGATTCACTTCATGTTTTTTCTCCAATTAATAATCAAATTGTAGCTTCAATTCCAAAAGTAAGTAATGAAGTTCAAGTAAAAAATATATATAAAAATGCAAAATTAGCTTTTCAGAAATATAAAAAAACTTCATTTGAAGAAAGAAGACAAAGATTATTAAAATTTTGTGATTTGTTAAAAGAGAATTGAGATGAAATTTCTAATTTAATGGTTTGAGAAATAGCTAAACCAAAACATTTGGCAATTGAAGAAATTGATAGATCTATTGATTATGTTAAACAAACAATTGTTGAATATGAGAAATTAATGAAAAATCCACTTGTTTATGATGAAAATGATCACAACATTGCAGGTAAAAAAGGAACATTTATTTATGAACCTGTTGGCGTAGTTTTAGCTATAAGTCCATTTAATTATCCAGTTAATTTATTAGTCTCAAAAATAGCTCCAGCATTAATTTCAGGAAATGTAGTTGTTTATAAACCAGCAACACAAGGTTCGTGTGTTGGAGCATATATAAGCAATTTATTATATGAAGCAGGTTTTGATAATGGAGAAATAAGTTGTATTGTAGGGAAAGGGTCAGAAATTGGTGATTTTATTATTGATAATCCTAATATTGACATGATTTCATTTACAGGAAGTACTACTATTGGTATTCAAATTGCTGAAAAAAATCCATTAATACCAGTTGTTCTAGAATTAGGTGGTAAAGATTCTGCTATTGTATTGAAAGATGCTGATTTAGAAAAAGCTACCAAAGAAATTGTAAGTGGTGCTTTTACATATAATGGGCAACGTTGTACAGCAATTAAAAGAGTTTTAGTTGATTCAAAAGTAGAAGGCAAATTATTAGAATTAATTGAAAATGAAGTTGAAAAACTAACAATTGGTTCTGCAAAAGATGGAAATTTTAACATTACAGAAATGATAGATATTGCTTCAATTAAATACAATTTAGAGCTTTTATTAGATGCAAATAAAAATGGGGCAAAAATTAATCAAAAAATAAAAAGAAAAGGAAATATTCTTTATCCAATTGTTTTACATAATGTTAGTTTAAATTGTAAAGTTGCCTGAGAAGAACAATTTGGTCCAATTTTACCTATTATTTCATTTGAAAAGGTTGATGATGTTATTGAAATTTGTAATGAATCTGAATATGGACTTCAAACATCAATATTTACAAACAACATTGAACAAGCCAAAAGAATCGCATCACAATTGGATGTTGTTACTGTAAATATTAATAAATCTTCTTCAAGAACACCAGATATTTTCCCGTTTGGTGGAATTAAATTTTCTGGAAAAGGATTACAAGGAGTTAAAGATTCAATTCTGTCAATGAATAGAATTAAAGGAATTGTAGAAAATAATTAGTATGAGTGATTTAACTACATCAATGGATATTTTGCAAAATTTTGAAAATAAATGTAATGAAATAAAAGTTTGATATTCATTGTCAGGTATTTCATTATTAGAAGCAAAATCAGAAAGAGAATATAATCAAAATGTTATTGAAGTTATGATGTTAGCTGAACACTATAATCGCTTTGTAAATGCTTTTTCTACTAATATTATTGATTCTTTGACAAGCGATAGCTATTTTTATTCTCTGCCTTTTTATTTTGAACCCGGAAACAATATTGTTATAAAGATAAACTTACTAGTTAAAGCAAGTGTTAAAAAAGCAGAAAAAACATATTCATTAATAAATTTAATTAGACAACGTGTTGGATACTATAAATCGATAAAAAGTGCTTCATCATTTAAACAATCATTTTGAAAATCATTTTATAGTGTGGTTGGTTTATTTATAAGTCCTCTCACCTGACAAGAGATAAGTTCATCAATGTTTGTAGAAGAACAAAATGGATATTTTTTAATTGATTCATTTAAACCTAATATCAATAAAAATTGAATTCCTTCTTTAACATTTAAAAGGAATGATGCTATTTGAAAAAATCAAAAAACAAAAGTTTTAAAAGAATGAGAATTAGTATTAATTAAAAGATATGGAAGAGATTGAGCAAAATCGCCCGAATTAGAGAAAAACCCTGAAACTTTTGAATGAATTAGTCAACACTTTAATTAAGCCATAACTTCATTTTCATTTGGATTTTCTAAATATTTTAGATTATCAACATATTGAATAGATACAACCACATAAGGGCTTCTTCTTTTTGTTTTATAGAAATAAGGTTTAATTCTTTCTTGAATTAATTTTTTTAATTTAGCACTATTTCAATTATCAGTGTTTTTAATGTTATATAAAACAACACCGTGCACAAGCTTTCTAATTTCTGAAATTATTTCAGATGAAGATTTTACATAAATTGTTCCACGAGTAATAATTTTTGCTCTTCCAACAATTTCTTTTTTAACTCTATCAATTAGCATTGACACATACACAAATCCATTTTCACCAAGTTGTTCTCTTTCGTTTATTAATTTAGTATTTTTTACTGATGCAATTTCTCCATCAATATAAACAGGAGATGATTCTATAACTTTATCTGTTTTGTAAACTTTTCTGTCCAACATTTCATAAACTTCACCATGTGAAGGAATTACAACATTTTCCGCTTTAACTCCTGCTTTAATTGCTGTTTGGCCATGAACAACAGACATTCTAAATTCTCCGTGATATGGGAAGAAATATGTTGGTTTTGTAAGTTCAAACACTTTAGTATGTTCATCTTGGTAAGCATGACCTGATGTATGTAAATATCCATCAATTCTATTTTCTTTTATGTTTGCACCTAATTTATATAAATCATTAATTAATAATTCAATCTTAATTCTATTACCTGGAATTGGAGAAGATGAGAAGATAATTAAATCATTATGTTTAATAGAAACTTGTGGGTGTTTTCCTTCTGCCATTTTTGCTAAACCAGCAAGCGGTTCACCTTGTGATCCTGTTGTTAGAATTAATAATTCATTATCATCATATTTGGACATTTGTTTTTTATCAATAAATACAGAATCATCAACATCAATATGTCCCAGTTGTCTTGCAATATTAATTCCATTAACCATTGATCTACCAAAAGCAACAACTTTTTTCTTCATTTCTTCAGCTATTTTTATAATTGCACTTATTCTTGACATATTAGAAGCAAACATTGTAATAATGATTTTTTTTGGAGCTTGTTCCATATATTCTCTAATAGCTTTTAAAATATCTTTTTCACTTGGTGAGTGATGAGGTCTCATGGCATTTGTTGAATCAGAAAATAGAATTGTTAAATCCTCATCTCCGATTCTTTTTAATTTATCAAAGTCAGTGTAGGAACCGATTGGAGTGTAATCAATTCTAAAATCACCTGTAAATAAGATAGATCCATTTCTATTACTAAATCTAATACCAAATGCATCTGGTATTGAGTGTTGTGCAGCTCAAAAATCAACTTTCATATCTCCAAATGTAAGTTCTAAATCTTTGTTTATTTCAATTCATTCAATATTTGTTTTAATTTTTCTTTCATCTAATTTAAATTTAATGTATTGAATACCAACCGGAGGTGCAACAATTCTTTTAATATCACAATGTTGTACCAAATAAACAATACCTCCCATATGGTCTTCGTGTCCGTGGGTTAAAAATAATCCTTGTATTCTTTTTTGGTTGTCAATTAAATATTGATAGTCAGGAATAATTCCTTTAATACCTGTTAGTGAACCATTTGCAAATTGAATACCTGCATCTAAGATAAAAATTTGATCATCATGTTCAATAACACAAGTAGATTTTCCAATTTCTTGGAATCCACCTAATCCAAAGAATTTGGTAGCTTTATCATTATTCATAAAAAAACTCCTTTTAAAACTTATATTTAGTTTAATTATTATTTTTTATTAATCAAATGTTTTAAATTATTAATAATTATAATATAAATCTTTTATATTTAATAATTATTATGAAAGATAAAAAGTTACCAAAATAAATACCAATAATAAAAAACCAGGAATTTCTCCCTGGCTGTCCTTGTAAAATTAATTTAACCAACAAAGAAAGGACAATTACATTATATGCAATTTACAAACATTAGTGAAAAAGAACTTGAA
>CASEIC010000030.1 GCA_949288045.1 uncultured Mycoplasma sp.
TTCAAGTTCTTTTTCACTAATGTTTGTAAATTGCATATAATGTAATTGTCCTTTCTTTGTTGGTTAAATTAATTTTACAAGGACAGCCAGGGAGAAATTCCTGGTTTTTTATTATTGGTATTTATTTTGGTAACTTTTTAACATTAAAAAAATTCCTGATACACTAGGGTAAGTTGTTATAATTAGTACACAAATAAAAAATCAAGCAAAATTAAGAAAGGAAAAATATGCCTACAATTAACCAATTAGTTAACCAAAGTAGACAAGATAAAGTTCGTAAACAAAATGCACCTGCTTTATCAGTAAGTTTTAACTCATTACAAAAAAAATATACAAATAGACCTGCTCCATTTAAAAGAGGGGTATGTACAAGGGTAGCAACAATGACACCTAAAAAACCTAACTCAGCTCTACGTAAATATGCAAGGGTTAAATTATCAAATGGAATGGAAGTAACTGCTTATATTCCGGGTGAAGGACACAACTTACAAGAACACTCAGTTGTTCTTATAAGAGGTGGTAGAGTTAAAGATTTACCAGGGGTTAGATACACAATTGTTAGAGGTACACAAGATTTAGCGGGAGTTAATAATAGACAACAAGCTAGATCAAGATATGGTGCTAAAAAACCTAAGAAAAAATAATTAAATATACAAAAATACAAAATATTTAAAAAGGAGAAACTATGTCAAGAAAAAGAAAAGCGCCAGTTAGAGAAGTTCTTTCAGATCCAATCTTTAACTCAAAAATAGTTACAAAATTAATTAATACAATTATGCTTGATGGTAAAAAATCAACAGCTGAAAGAATTCTATATTCAGCTTTTGATATTGTTAAAGAAAAAACAGGAGAAAATCCTCTAGATGTTTTTCAAAAAGCAGTTGAAAATGTAACTCCATTACTTGAAGTTAGAACAAGAAGAATTGGTGGAACAAACTATCAAGTTCCATCTGAAGTTTCTGCTAGAAGAAAACAAACACTTGCTCTAAGATGATTAATTAACTATGCAAGAATAAGAACAGAAAAAACAATGGATGTTAAATTAGCTAATGAAATAATTGATGCTTCAAAAGGAACAGGTGGAGCTGTTAAGAAAAAAGAAGACACACATAAAATGGCAGAAGCAAATAGAGCATTTGCACATTTTAGATGATAATAATTTTATGAGGTATATATGGCTAGAAAGTATGAATTAAAAGATTATAGAAATATCGGAATCATGGCTCACATTGATGCTGGTAAAACAACAACAACAGAACGTATTTTGTTACATACAAAAAAAATCCATAAAATTGGTGAAACACATGATGGTGGTTCACAAATGGACTTTATGGCTCAAGAAAAAGAAAGAGGGATAACAATTACTTCTGCTGCTACATCAGCATTCTGAAAAGGTAAAAGAATTAACATCATCGATACTCCAGGTCACGTTGACTTTACTGTAGAAGTTGAACGTTCACTTAGAGTTTTAGATGGAGCTGTTGCTGTTTTAGATGCTCAATCAGGAGTTGAACCTCAAACCGAAACAGTTTGAAGACAAGCAACAAACTATAAAGTTCCAAGAATTGTTTTTGTTAACAAAATGGATAAAGCTGGAGCTGATTTTGAAAAAGCGGTTATTTCAGTTAGAAAATTATTAGGTGGTAACTGTGTTCCTATTCAATGAAATATTGGGGCCGAAAACCACTATACAGGTCATATTGACTTAGTTGAATTAACTGCTTGAGAATTTGATGGGCAACCAGAAGAAAATGGAAAAGAAATTCCAATACCTTCTCATTTAGAAGAATTAGCAAGAGCTAAAAGACATGAATTAATTGAAGCAGTTGCTGATTATGATGAGGATCTAATGATGCAAGTATTAGAAGGGAATATGGATATTCCTGCTGATAGATTAAAACAAGCAATTAGAAAAGCAACATTAACATCAGAATTCTTCCCAGCAGTTTGTGGAACAGCATTTAAAAACAAAGGTGTTAAAGCAATGATTGATGCTGTGGTTGATTATTTACCATCACCTATTGATGTTCCGCCTATTCCAGCTCACTTAGATGATAAAACATTTGAAGTTCCTTCTACTGATGATCATGATTTTGCTGCTTTAGCATTCAAAATTATGAATGACCCATTTGTTGGTTCTTTAACATTCTTTAGAGTTTATGCTGGTGTTTTAGAAAAAGGTTCATATGTTTACAACTCAACAAAAGGCGAAAAAGAAAGAATTGGACGTATTCTTGAAATGCACGCTAACCAAAGAGAAGAAATTGATGAAGTTAGAGCAGGAGATATTGCTGCTGCTGTAGGTCTTAAAGCCACAACAACAGGAGATACTCTTGTTGGAGAAAAATCACCAAAATTTGTTCTAGAAAAAATGCAAGTCCCAGAACCTGTTATTTCTCAAGCTTTAGAACCAGCTTCAAAGGCTGCAACAGAAAAACTTTCACTTGGATTACAAAAACTTGCAGCAGAAGATCCAACATTTAGAACATACACAGATGAAGAAACAGGACAAACAATTATTTCTGGTATGGGTGAATTACATTTAGAAATTATTGTTGACCGTCTAAAAAGAGAATTTGGTGTAGAAGCTACAGTTGGAGCTCCTCAAGTTGCTTATCGTGAAACTATTTCAAAAACAGCTGATATTGAAGGGAAACACATTAAACAATCAGGTGGTAAAGGTCAATATGGGCATGTTTGAATTAAATTTGAACCAAACAAAGATCAAGGATTTGAATTTGTAGATAAAATTGTTGGAGGTAAAATTCCAAAAGAATACATTAAATCAATTCAAAAAGGACTTGAAGAAAAAATGCAAATGGGAGTTCTTGCTGGATATCCTGTTATTGATTTAAAAGCAACCTTATTTGATGGATCATACCATGATGTCGATTCATCTGAAATGGCTTATAAAATAGCAGCTTCTAAAGCACTAACAGCAGGTAAAGAACAACTAGGTTTTGTTTTATTAGAACCTATCATGGATGTTTCAGTTATCGTTCCAGAAGAATACTTTGGAGATATCATGGGAGATATTTCAAGACGTAGAGGACAAATTAAAACAAATGAAACAAGACAAGATGGAGCTTCAGTTATTAAAGCTGATATTCCTCTATCAGAAATGTTTGGTTACTCAACAGACTTAAGAACAATGACATCAGGGCGTGGTAACTATCAAATGCAATTTGATCACTATGAAAGAGCACCTAAAAACATAGCTGATGAAATTATTAAGAAAAGAAATATTAAAGAATAAAGGATTATAAGCAAACCTTAGTGGTTTGTTTTTATTGTCAAAATGATAACAAGATTAAATCATCATAAATACATAATAATATCAATTATTTGTTTTATAGTAATGGGCCAATTTGCTGGATTTTCACTTCATGATGCAATTACTCACTGAAGACCATCAAATGAAGTTAATGATTCAGTTGATTATGATGCTCTTAGGAAGTATTTGGGTGAATTATATCCATTGGCTTTCCTAACTGATTGAACAATCATTTTAGCATTTGGTGTAGGTTTATTTTCATTTATTGGATATCAAAACAAAAACTTTAAATCGACTTTATTTTGTTTATTAACTTTTTTAGTATTTAACATTTTTGCACTAATAAAATTCAAATGAGAAATGACAACAATTGAAAAATATTCTTCATACAAAACATTATCTTGTCATTTGGTTTTTCCTATCATTGCATTTCTATTAATGTGGTGAGTAAGAAAAGATGTTTTAATAACTATTAAATCGGCAGCTTATTGTTCGTTATTTTTAACAATCTATTATTTATTTGCTATTACTCTTTACTATTCTATTTCATATATAAATAATAATGGCGAATTAACTAACTTAAAAATTTATGATTTTCTAGATTTCAATAACAAAGTAATTATCTTTAATACAAACTCAATTTCACCTAGATGAATATGAAATATTATTATTGTATTAATATCACCACTAGCATCTTTGGGAATTTTTCTTGTTTTTAAATTTATCTACAATGTAAAAATTGACAAAATGTACTTTGAAAAACAATTAAGTTTTTAGTAAATTACAATTTACTTAATTCGTTTTTAAAATTCTCATAAATGTTATATTGAACATCTACAACATAAAATGGAGAATCAACTACAAGAGGAAGTATGCCTAATTTATTTTCATTATTACCAAATTCCTCGCCACCTCATATTAATGCAAATGGTAATGTTTCTCAAAGATTATTTTGATCATAATTTGTTAAAAATACTTCTGATCCTGATGCCCCTTCTTTTAGTTGATGAAAATCTTTATTCATTAAATTCTTGTTTAAATAATATGGTTCTCTTAACAAACTCAATATTGGAATAGGATCATCTTTTCAATCTCTATATTTAACATCTCATGAATCATAAGAGAAACATTTTGTAATTAATGTATTTGCATTAACAGGATTCCCACCAATATAAATATTCTTATTTTTATCATAATAAAGATCTCTTTATTTTTGAGATGATGAAGTATTTAAATAGTTTTGATATGTATTGGGTCTATTTCCTTGAAAATCTAAAAGTTTTAAATTATTTGAAAAATCTAACGATATTTTTACAATTGCTATATCAATATTGTAGTTTTTACCAGAAAATAATTCTATATTTAAATTATCACAATCTGTTATTATTTCAACTGATTTTAAAGCACCATTTTCTGTTGTTACAACATTTGAGAAATCGACACCATTGTCAAGATAATTTGTAACAACATCTTGATATTTATTATTTGCATCACTTCAAGTAGACAATTTGAAATAATATTGATTTATATCAAAACTTGTCTTGTAATTGCTTTTTGTATAACTTAAAATTTTGATTTATCTAATGATTCATCACTAGTTTGTAATCCTTCCTGATAAGCTATTGCATCAGAAACAACATGTAGATTTGTCATTAAATATCAATCATATTTATTCAAACCTGTATTTTTAATATATCAACTTCAGGCAGTCCCTTGTTCATACCCATCATATTCTTTTTGGAATCTAATTCTAAATGAATTTTCTTCTGAAAATTTTCGATATTCAACTGTTGTTCTTTCTATTCATGAAGGATCGGGGTTTGGTAATGGATTTTTTTCTGGCTCTTTTGATTCTTGTTTAGAACATGAAATTGTTGGAATAAAAAATATAGGTAATATTAATGGTGTTAATGATAATAAAGTTTTTTTAATTTGTTTTAGTTTCATAATAAATAATTATATTATCTTTTAATCTATTGTTGAATCATGAGTTATGTTTTTTGCTCAATCAATTTTTTGATACATCATTTCAAATGCAACACATTTAGGAATATCTGATAAAAAGAAAATAAAATATGCTCATCCAAATGAAACACCCATTGGTGAGAAAACTAAACAAATTAGTATTAATCAAGCTGTTTGACACAAACCAGTAATTGCTTCTGCTGCTGCAACTGTATTTGTCTTTCCACCAACCGATATAATTCTTGCTCTTGATACAAATCAAACAAACATAGGTATAAAAACAGTTATTCCTAATAATGAATTTCTAATGTTTTCCAAAAATATTGTTCTTCCTTGTGAAAGTATTTGTTCTAATGTAAATCCATTTGGTATTGGATTTACAGAATAATAATCAATCAATTCTTTTTCATATCCATCTGCTAAAAAAGTCATATAAAAAGTAACAAAGGAAATAACAAGAGCAATTAATCCAATTATTCACCCAGTTATAAAATGAAATCCTTGTAATTCTTTCGCATTGATTTTTGCTTGACTAATATTATTTTGTCCAAGTTCCTTGCCTACATAAACTGCAACTGTTGCACTCATAGATTCAAATGTTGTCCAAAAAATATTGAAAAACATTCCAGTTATCCCTAAAATTGTAGCTGCAGATAATCTATATACTTCATCACCAATTGTTCCAGTTTCATAACCTATATTTCAAAAAATAAATCTAATACTTACAGTTGTTTGCCCAAGTGCAAATAATAAAAAAGATCATATTCTTTTGAAAAATTGTTTTGTTATGTGAGATGAAACTGCAAATATTTTAAATACATTACAAAAAACTCTTCTATCTCTAAATCATATTCAACTCATTAAAAATAGAATGGCAATACCATTTGAAATAATTGTTGAATATGCAAGATATACAATTCCAAATTTCAAACCATAGACAAATATTGAATTAAGAACAATATTAATAATTAACATTATTACTGATGTTAACATTGAAATAAATCCATGATTTCTCTCTCTAATAATCATTGAGACAGTAAATGCTCAAGCATTTAATACTCATGATATTGTAATTATTCTTAAATAATCAATAGCTTGGTTTCTTATGTTTGTAGAAATATCTGGATCAAATCCTGAAATTACACTAATCATAAAATCACTTGCAATAGCACATGGTATTGCAAATATCAAGGAAATAGCAAGAGCAAACAAAATTCTTAAATTAATTACTTCTTTTATTTTAAATCAATTGCCTTTTCCAAGATACTGTGAAAATAGCGAAGTACCAACAATAGTTGTTCCTGCGATAACGCCTAGTTGAATACTATTTCAAGCATTTGCATATGAAAGAGCTTGGTTTCCTCCAGCTATATTTATTGACATAAAATTATCCACAAAAGAATTTAATGAAAAAATAAAAGCAGACAAAATAACAGGAAGAGCTGTTAGAGTGAATGCTTTTCAAGTGTATTTATTTTTTGGTAAATGTTCTACTATTTTGTTTTTTATACTCATATTGTTATGAGATATTTTACATAAACAAAATAAATTTTAATTTGATTATTTTCAAAACTTATCTTTTCAAAATGTTCATAATAATAAATTTTTAGAAACAATGTTATTATATCTACCTTTTGATTCATTGCCAAACTTATCTTTTATTGTAGCTGTAAATGTAAATTTAATCCCTACAGGTAATGCAACCAAACTATCCTTACTTTTTGTTCTTTTAGAACCAGCATCTTTATAAGATAAAGTATATGCTAAATCATAATGTTTAGAACCAAAATTATAATTTATAATTTTTGGAACATTATTTGTAGCTCAACCTAGTCATTTATTTGTATTACCACTAAAATATGCTTGTGGATACTCATTTCATCCTCAAGAAACACCTTCAACTCCTCATGATGTTTGTCAATTTGCACCTCCCATTCGTATTTCTGATGGAACTTGGCCATATTCTGAATATTGATCTCTATTGTTATATCAATCTCATTCTTTAAGATTTTTAATTCTTCTAACTTCATCATTAAATGGATCTAAAAATCCGCTTAATACTTCTGTTTTTTGAATAGAATTTGAACTATCATATATATTTGAAATTACATATTTTACTTTCATTTGTGTGTGTAATAATGATGAGTCAGTATTTGAATATTTAAGTTCAACAACTTCAAATTTTATTCCAAAAATATTATCTGGTATATTAAATAATTTTTTGAAGTTATTCAAGAATAAATTTGAATTTAGTCCATCAATGGTACTGTCAACAGCAAAAAATGATGTTAAGAAATCTGATTTTTTAAGACCAGCTTTTATGTTTTTATCTAAATAGTTATTATTACCCAAACCAACAAATTCAGCATTTATTAACTTAAAGTTTTCATCTGCTTTTTCTTTATAAGTTATAAACCCACCAACATCTTGCTTAATTACGGAATTTAATGTTGTACCTATTGATTTTCCTTTGTATTCCGCTTCTCACGAATATACAAACTGAATTGGTAAAATTCCTTTATTACCATTTGTATCATTTATGTCAAGAGTTAATGAAGAAATAGAATACTTACTATTTTCGGTTGGAATTCCATCAATTCATTCTCTTCAATTATTTGTATTAACTTCGCTAATAATATGTTTATTTACTTTATCTAATTTAAGTGATAATGAAATTGCATCAACAACTTTATTAAACTCAATTAATGCAACCTTGAATGGAGAAACAAAATCAACTATCTCTTTGGCATTACTAATTGGATATTCCACATTGTTATATGTAAATATAACATTTATAAATAATGTTGTTCCTCTTTCTTGAATTGAATCATCACTATTTCAATAGACATTACCTATTTTTAGAACAACAGAATCACTATCAGGAGTTAATCATCCGCCAACATTTTCATAAATTGATTCTGGAGAAGCTAAATATTGATTGTAAACTTCTTCAGATGTAAATGTTCTACCTTGATTTGTTGCAAATAATTTCATATCTTCAAATTTTTGTTTAATTGAATTTACATATTCATTTGTTGTCATGAATGGAGATAGTGAAATAGTTACATTTTCAGTTATTCCATTTCAAGATATTGAAAAATTAACCTCTAAGATAGCATCGTTTCTTGTTCCTTCTTTAACACTCAATATGTTTCATGATAAACCATTTGATAAAGTGGAATCAGTAGGAATATCAATATATTTTTTAAGAACATCTAGTTTTGCATCTTGAGTTGAAGCAGCATCATATTGATTACGTATACTTATAGGTGTTGAAGATGAATCTTTAACTTTTAAATAACCATTATTATTCACAAAGTCTTGTTTTAATGAATTAAATTTAGTTTTAAATGAAGGGAATCCTTTTACCTCAAGAACGATATCCCTTGATATTCCTTCTGGAACTGTATTTGATGTTATTATGAATTTAAATTTAATAAATAAAGAAGTTCCTTTTGTATCATTTGTTGTTTGATTTTCTTCATCCAATCATCAAATGTATTCTTTAGCTTCTTCCTCGGTAATTGAACCTGTTGGACAAAACTCAACTTTTATACCTTCATATGTTGAAGATTCTATTATACTTTTTGGAATACCATCAACATTTTCACTTAACACAGTCAACCTATTTGTACTTTGACTTTTGTATCATTGATTTCATATGTCTTCTGATGTTTTATAATTACTAATGTTTTTTGCAGTTAATGTAGTTGTTGTTTGAAAATTTGATGTCACTTCATCTAATTTTCTATTAATTCATTTTCAGTCAGTATCAAAACCATTAATTACAAGTTCTATTTCTTCTTTTTTGTTTGAAGATTTTTCTTCAATTTCAAAAAGTACAAAAACAGAGTTTCCTGTTTCTTGAGAAACATTATAAATGCTTCTAGGTTTCATTATTCCACCAACTTTGTCAACTTGATTATCAACTGAAGAATAATTTGTATATTTATTCAATACTGTTAAAATTCCTGATTCTTTGGCTTCATCAACAAATTGAGATGCTGTTATCAATGAACCAGATTCATTAGTAAAAAGGTTATTTGCAACTGAACCAATCTTATTTCAAAATGAAGTACCATCCTCGTTGTTACATGAAACTACAGAAGCAATGGTTGGAATTGTTACAGCCATTGCTCCAACACTAATTAAACTTGTTTTTGTAATTTTTTTCATAATAGAACCACCTCACTCACAAACAAATATCCTATATCTAATAATAATTTTATCAAAAATGCGACAAAAATTCTTATAAATATATCTAATAATAAGTGACAATAATAAAAAACACACAATGTGTGTTTTTGCATCTATAAGCCGCGTTCTGTACTCCTAAAGGAGTGCCAATTATTTATCTAGATTAAATCTCCAATCATTAGTTCAATTCCCTTTGATTGATTCCCCTACCAAAATTTGGGTTTCTAGCTCGTGGAGTTTACCGCGTTTCACCTGTACTTAAACAGCTCGTCTCTGTGGCACTAGTCGTCTAGGCTTGGGTTTATTAGACCCAACACGATCACTACAAGCATCGCAGCTTGTGCTAGCGCGGACTTTCCTCTACCATTTAGGCAGCAATTGGCCAATGCAATTTAATTATATTACTTTTATCATTTGGTAACATATAAACTAAACAAAAAATATGATTTACAAATTCATTGTAATTTATATTAAAATA
Source organism: uncultured Mycoplasma sp. (assembly GCA_949288045.1). Classification (GTDB taxonomy): domain Bacteria; phylum Bacillota_I; class Bacilli_A; order Mycoplasmatales; family Metamycoplasmataceae; genus UBA710. Next base: position 9,915 of record CASEIC010000030.1, read on the forward strand.
AATTACATGGTGCATAAAAATAAAAAAACAATTATTTCAAATACTCTATGTCTTTCACTTGGTATTTTGTTGCCCATTTCAACACAAATTTTAACTATAAGTTGTACTACTATAAAATCCTCAAACGATAATGCAGAACAAGAAATAATTCTGAAAGAAAATGATATTGTTGAAAAAATTAGTGAAAATTCAAAATTGAATATTTATGAAAAAGAAGAAGAAAAGAAAAAGCAAAAAGATTTTTATAAAGATTTATCTATAGAAAAAATAGACAATTTTTTAATTAATAATGCAAACATTAACTTGTGAAATTATTTTATAAAACTAAATGAACAAAACAATTTGACAAAAGGAGATCCAAATTATATCGATCCTAATCTTGGAATTCTTCTTGTAGAAGATGTTATTAATGGTGATATATTAGTTAAAGATATAGATAATCAAATGGAAGATTTTAAAAATGAAAATCATGATGAATATATTCAAGCATTAAATGAATTAAATCTATCAGAGGAACAAGTTGAGGAAGCAAAAGATATAGAAGAAGTTATAGCTATTGATCCAGAAGAAGAACAAATAAACAAAGATTTTGAAGACATGGAAAATGGAACATATGTTGAAACAGATGAAATGTTTCAATTAAATGACGTATATAATGATGGTGATATTATAGAAATTGATTATATTTTAGAAGATGGATTTTTTGACTATCAAAATTATGATAAATTTGAAACAAGATATGTTGATGAACATTATGTTTATTTCGAAGAACCATTGGTTGTTACTATAGAAATGAGCGATGGAACAAAAATTGAAATAAATGATTTCGATATAAGAGAACTTGAATATGATTATCATAAGTCTGGCATTTTTAATTGCATAAGTTCTACAAGATTATTTTATGGTGGTGAATTAGTTTATGAATGTTGAAGAGATTGATGAAATGATGGATATAGATCAGTTAAAAGAATGTATTATAAATTTAAAAAAATAACAAACATTGTAGGTGAAAAAGAAAATATTATTTCAACAGAAAATGAACAGTCATTCACAATTTCTTTAAACAAAGAAACATATAATTTTGTTTGAGAATTAGAAGATAAATTGATATCAATGCAAAATTACTATGATAAGTCTTCAGATTTAAACAATGCCTCTATTATACTTAATGCTACTGCAACGACTGTTGCAGCTGCTTGGGGAGTCTCTGCAATTTTCTCATTGGGTAATACTGCTAGTTTTGCTGTATCAGCAGCATTACAAGCAGCATCATTATGAACAACATTTTTAATTACAAAATCTGAATTATCAAAAACAAAGTCAAAATTAGATAAATATTGAAAATTTTATAATTCAGGTGAATATGAACTACTTATTGGATTTTTAAATGATTATAGTCATGGAAATAAACTTAATTTATCTTTAACTGAAAAAATAGAAATTTCTATTGAAATATATGATCTTGGATATAAAATTTGAGATCTTAATAATAAAATAATAGAAAAAACAGGATTAATAATTTTAAAACATGCAAATGAATTCTTGAACCAACCTACTTTAATAACAAAATCATATAAACAAATCAAATTAATGAAAGACATGTTTGAGAATATAATTGTCAAAAGATTTAAAAAAATAACATTTAATTTAGGTCAAAAATTTGTTTCAAAATTAACATCAGTCGCAGCAAAAGAAACGGCAGAAAAATTGGTTTGCATAGCTACATCATGAGCATGTCCTGTGGGCTTGGTGATAGAATTTTTTGATATAGTTATGTCTACAATTTCTATATGCTATGACATATTTTACATAATGGATATAAAATAGAGATGGAGTATTTATGAAGAAAAACAATAATAATGATTTTGATGATGAATATATAGATTATTTATTAGATAATGAAATCGATGATGAGAATGGTACACTTAACAATTTTTTGAGCAAACAAGAGCATGCTAACAAAAATGATGTTTTAAGAGAAATGGAAGAAATTAAATCAAATAAACAGTTAGGATATGAATTATTATTTAAAATTTCAAAAACTATAAATCAAAAAGATGGTGAAAAGATTAAAAGATGAAATAAGTTTAATGTAAGTTCTTTTGATGACTATAATCAAATATTTTATGATATTGCAAATTCAAGAAAAGCAAAGAAAATATATTTATGAACGAATCTTTTTTTGATTTTTAATTATTTAATGAAAATCTTTGTAATTTCTTTATTTATATTCTTATCATGTGCATTAATTATTTCAAAATATCATTTCTTTATTTTAGGGCTAAAGGAATGAAAAATAATTTCTATTTCATTAATTATCTTTGTGATTTTATTTGTATTACTCAAAGCACTAAATAATAAAATGCAAAACTCTTTTCTTAAACATTTTGAACCACATGATGAAACAGGAAAAATAAATACATCTGTAAGTTTTAACAAAACACCAGATTATTTTAATGCTGGCAGTTGGTTTGTTATCAAGGTAAAAACAAAAACAAGGTCAAAATATAAAATTTATACTGCTAACAATGGAAAAAAATATTTAGTGGAAATAAACAGATCAGGAAGATACTATTCACTAAGAAATTGATATTTAATTGCAAAATATATTACTTTAGGCAAAATGAAGATCAATGATCTTAACGAACATTTTGAAGATGAATTGTTTGTTTATCTTACAAATGAAAATTTTGTAAAAGAGAAATTGAAACTAAGAATTTTTTTTAACATAGATTTCTCTTTAAATTTCTTTTGTAATCAAGATATATGATTAAATTTATTTTTACCCATATGTTTTTTATGCAATCTTATTATAACTTCGATAATATGATAGGAAAACTTCATCCCTTCAGTCTTGTCGGCCTCGATTATTTTAATTAATGTAATAAATAATTTTACTTAATACTTAAATCATTCAATATTTTTTTAATATTTATACATTATTTCTTATTAATTCCCAATTCCTTTAATTGTTCATTAGATACTTCTGATGGTGAATCTAGCATAACATCAATTCCATTTGCATTTTTTGGAAATGCAATAACATCTCTAATTGAGTTTTCTTTAGCTAATATCATCACTAATCTATCAATTCCAAAAGCTAATCCTCCATGAGGTGGAACTCCATATTGGAAAGCGTTAATAAAGAAACCAAATTTATTTTGTATTTCTTCATCACTTAATTTAAGAATCTTAAACATTTTTGTTTGTAATTCTTTACTATGAATTCTTATTGAACCTGATGATAATTCATAACCATTTAAAACTAAATCATATGAACGCGCTTTAACTTTTCAAGGATTTGTTTCTAAGTATTGAATTGTTTCTTCTGTTGGTGAAGTAAATGGATGATGTGCTGGAGCAAATTGTCCATTTTCATCAATTTCAAACATCGGCCAATTTACTATTCAAGCAAATTTATATTCATTTTCATTTGCTAAATTAAATAGTTCATTTAATTTAACTCTAACAGCTCCTAATGATTGAGTTGTTTCATTATATTTACCTCTTGTAATAAATAATGTTGCATTATTGATTTTAAAGTCTTTTATGATTTGATTTAATTCATTTGATATTGAATCATTTAATGTATTTGAATTAAATTTAGAATCATTAATTTTGATTGCAATTAATTTATCTGTTTTGTTTTTTAAAGCAATTTCTTCAAGAATTTTAATTTCTTTATTTCCAATAGGTTGATCAAAGATTAAACCTTTAATTGATTCAAAATCTTTAAATAATGGAGAATTTGATTTTGATAAATATTTAGTTAATTCAACTAATTTATATTCATATCTTAAATCTGGTTTATCAGAACCATAGTTATCCATTGCATAATCAAAATCCATTCTTTCAAATGGTGTTTTGATTTTTACTCCTACAACTTTCATAATTTCTTTATATAAATCTTCCATCATTGTAAATAATGATTCTTCTTCAATAAATGACATTTCAATATCTAACTGAGTAAATTCAGGTTGTCTATCTTTTCTCATATCTTCATCTCTAAATGCTCTTGATAATTGAAAATATCTTTCAATACCTGAAACCATTAATAATTGTTTATATAGTTGAGGCGATTGAGGAAGCGCAAAGAATTTACCATTATTTCTTGTAGGTACTAAATAATCTCTTGCTCCTTCAGGAGTTGATTTAGATAATATTGGTGTTTCTATTTCTAAAAAACCATTTTTGTCAAATCAATCCCTTGCAGTTTTAACAATTTTGTGTCTTAATAATAAGTTGTTAAACATTTTATGTCTTCTTAAATCTAAGAAACGATATTGTAATCTTGTGTCTTCTTTAGCTTGTACGTCATCCTTGATTTCAAAAGGAATATCTATTGATTTAGATAATATTTCATATTTTTCAACTTCTACTTCTCATTGTCCTGTATTTAAATCAGGATTAGGACTTTTTCTTTTTTTAAGAATACCTTCAACTTTTAAAACAGATTCTTTTGTAAAATCAATTTTATTATTAAATATTAATTGAACAATCCCTGTTCTATCTCTTAAATCAACAAAGTTGAAGTTACCCATTTTTCTAATGGTTTGAGCTCAACCATGTAATATTACTTTTTGATTTTCTTTTGCTTTTAATACATCTATATTTGAAAAGGTTTTCATAATTTCTCCATTTATAACATTTGTTTTAATTCTTTAATTAAATTCTTTTTATCAACTTCAGTATTTTTACCATCTTTTTTAATTGTTCATTTATCTGAACCTTGTTGTTTTAATTCTTGGAATACAATTAGTTTTGTTTTTGCTTTAATAGCATCATCTAATAGTTTTTTGAATTTTCTTGTTGTATAGTTATATTCAACATTGATATCATCATATCTTAAATCATTAATAATTTTATAAACATCTAAATATTGATTATCATTTTCAATTAAGAATTGAACATCAATTTGATTTGATAAATCACCAAAATCATTTTTATCTTTTAAGATTTCAAACAACCTTTCAACGCCAACACCAAATCCAACTCCATTGATGATTTTGTTTTCATCATTTTTAATTAAATCTTGATAACAACCACCACCTATTATTGTAGTTTTTGCCCCAAGAGCTTTTGAATTTGATATATATTCAAATACAATATTTGAATAATAATCTAAACCTCTTACTAATGAATAATTAACTTCATATTTGATATTTAATTTATCAAGAGCTTTTAGAACTTTATCAAATTCTTTCTTTGTATCCCGTGATCAAAAATCACAAATCTTAGGAGCGTTTTTAACTACTTCTAATTTGCTATCTTCTTTATCATCCAATATTCTCAAAGGATTAACGTTTATTCTCTTTTGTGATAACTCAGAAAGAGATGATTTATTTTTATTAAAATATTTTTTTAATTCATTAATATATGCTTGGCGTTCTTCATTTGTTCCAATACTATTAATGTTTAAAACATATTCATCAATATTAAGTTTTTTTAATAATGATGAAGATAACATTATTGAATCAACAATAGAACTAATTGATAATTCATTTGTTAATTCAACGCCTATTTGAAAAAATTGTCTTAATCTACCTTTTTGTGGTTTTTCATAACGATACATTGAATCAATGTAATAAAGTTTGTTGTATTCTTTTGAAGCATATAATTTGTTTTCTAATATTGCTCTACCAATAGAAGCGGTTCCTTCTGGTTTTAGAGCTAATTCTCTATCACTTTGATCTTTAAATCTATATATCTCTTTTGTAACAATGTCACTCGATTCGCCTGTAGAGTCTCTAAATAATTCTAAGTGTTCAAATGTTGGTGTAATAATCTTTTTAAGATTATAAGTTTTAGCCAATGATTCAAAAGTATTAAATATAAAAGAGTAGATTTTTTCATCTAATCCATATATATCTTTTGTGCCTCTTGGTCTTTGTATCATAGTACATTAAATTTTAAATTAATATATAGAATTTTTAATTATTTCTTATCTTAAGAAGTTGTTAAAATACATTTGTTTTGGATTCAAACCAAAATAAAGATAGCTTTTCAAAGTAAAAAAATTTGATAATAAACTTAAACTATTAAACCTATTCAATTAAAAATGCTAAATATCATGGTATCTTTAATAAATTATTATCAAAACTAACATTAGGTTCATAATTTAAAACTATTCCTTTAAATTTATTATTTTCACTCATTAAAGTTGATAATGATTTAGACCTATTTTTTTGTGATTTAACTTCTATTATATTTATTTCATTATTTAAGGATAAAATAAAATCAACTTCAAGAGTGTGGTTTCTTTCAAAATATCTTAATTTATGATTATTGACTACAAGCATTTGAGCAATCATATTTTCAAATATAGCACCAGTATAAATTGAATGTTCATTATTAAGTATTTGTGAAACAACCACATCATCTAACATACTTAACAATAATCCATTATCACATAGATATATTTTAAATGAGTCATTGTCTTCATAAGCATTTAAAGGCTGATCTAAAGCATTAACTTTAACACACTTATTAACAATATTTGAATCTACTAATCAATTAAGAGCTGAATAATATCACTTGCTTCTTGCATTTTTTTGAATCTTAGAAAACATAAACTTTTTATTTTCTTTTGAAAGTTGAGTTGGAATTGAATTAAAACATTCAATAATCTTTTGTTTTTCAAAAGTTGGCGCATATTTCATAGCATCGCTAAAAAACATTTGAATAATGTCTTGCTGTATTTTTCTTATTGAAAAAAAATCATTTATTTTAACAAAAGAACTTACAACTTCTGGCATTCCGCCAATAATCATATATTCTTTGAATCAATTAGTCATTTGATTATGAATAATGCTATCTATTTTTATTCTATTATTAAAGCAATTTTTTATATTTTTAATTAAATCACATGAAACATTCTTTGCTCATAAAAATTCTTCAAAATCTAGGGGATACATTTTCATATATTCAACATATCCCACCGGGAAAGAACTTATTTCTTTGTATTTAATTCCTAAATACGAACCCGAAGTTATTACATCGAATTCATTTGCAATAGATAATGATTTAAGAGCAACAAGTGCATTTGGACATTCTTGAATTTCGTCCAAAAACAATAAACAATCTTTATTGAATTCGATGCCCCTAAATTCATTAAATGATTTTATTTTTCTTTTAATTGTTTCAGCATCTAAATCTTCATCAAAAATAGTTTTGTATTTTTTTGAAATTAAAAAATTGATATTAACAAAACGTTTGTAATACTTCTCTCCTATATAGTTAACAATATAGGACTTTCCTATTTGCCTTGCTCCTTCTAAAATAAGACATTTTTTATTTTTGTTTTTTTTTCATTCTAAAATTTGTTCAGTGATTTTTCTCTTTAACATATCTTTAATATTTTATCACATTTCACATAATTACCCCCATAAAAATGTGAAACTCTCACATAATTACCCCCATAAAAATGTGAAACTCTCACATAATTAATAAATTTATTAACATTAAATTATTAAAATGAGGTATTTTAATTGGTAGAATTTAGTTGCTTTTAACTTTTATCTTCATGCACCATTTCTTTAAATTATTTTAATATGTTTTTTGATTAACTCGTTATTACCATTGAATTGTTATTTGTTTTGGATATATATTGAAAATTGAAAATTTTATTTCATCAAGCATTTTGCTATTAAAATTAATTGTTTTGATAATAAATAAATATCGCTAAATTCAAAAAAATGAAGGAATTTTAGAAAATTGATTGAAAAAATGAAGGAATTTTGTAAAAAATAGCAAAAAAATGAAGGAATTTACTTAAAACATTTCATTTTTACATATAATTTTAAGTATTTATGTTAGTTAAAAAATCATTAAATTTTGGTTCATATATATATCGAACTTCTGTTGATTATTTAAAAGAAATTGAAAACTATTTAATTGAGAGTGAAATTATTTCAAATGCAGAAAAACTATTAATGGATTTAGATTTAATAAAATCTAAACTTAAAAATAGTGAACTATCTTTAAAAATAATAAATAAATTAACCATGTATACAGAAGGAGTTTCATCATCTGCAATTGAAAATATTGTTTTAAATTATAAGAATCAAAATAAGGAAGAAATAAATGAAAATAAAAGAAAAATTGATCAATATATTCAAAGCATTAATTTAATAGAAGAAAAATATAAAGGAATTATTAATGAAGAAACATTAGTTGAGATACATGATAAGTTAGAACCAACAAAACAAAAAGGAATAAGAACTAATACTCCACAATATATAGGAAACCATAGAGCGCCCGATGGAAAGAATTTAAGAGAAGCTTTAGACAATTTTTGGAATCTTTATTATGGTAAAAATACATTTGATGATATTCATTATTTAACAAGATATGCATTTCAGCATTTATTGTTTGAAACAATTCATCCATTTGATGATGGGAATGGAAGAACAGGAAGAATATTAAATTTATTTTTCTTTAAAAACCAAAATCATGATTTTTTAGATAATTTCTTGATAGAAACATCATCAAGTATATTTAAAAAAAGAGATGAATATGGAATGTATTTAGAAAAAAGTAGAGTTGTTTATAAAAATCAAGTATATTCAAGTGATAAGAAAAAATCAATTCAAAGAGATTCTATATTTTGTCATTGATTTTTAAGTATATTTTGTGAGAAGTTAAATTATATTCTTGAAAAATTAGAAAAAACTAATGATGTTATTTCTAATTTATTAAGCATTTTGGGAAATAATAAAATACTCAATAAATATAAAGATTTATTATTGAATTATTTTAGTGAGAATATTTATTGAAATAGATCCAATCTTCAGCTAAATACTAATTTAGCTGAAGCGACTATTTCAAAGATCATAAAAGAACTTGAGAATAATAATTTAATTAAAAATATGGAAAATAGTAAAACTAAAAAAGTATTTTGAGTTTTTGATGAAATTAGTAAGGATAATCCGGATTGAGAGATGTTGATGGATTTATTTGAATTTAAAGATGTTTAGGATAAAGTTTAAATTATGAATTGATATAATATTAATCAAAGAATTATGATTTTAGAAGAAGAGATTGTTGAAGATTTAATTTCTGAAACATTAGAGAGTTTAAATTACAAAAAATATACAACTCCATTTAATGGTAATAATTTAACTATTGTTATTGACTATATTCCTATTGATGTAAAAGCTTCAAATATCAAATCCAATAATGCTTTAAGAAGTTATATGAGAAAGCATGATTCCATAGGAATTAGATATACATTTGGTTATCTAAAATATGAAGACAACATTATTCATATTCCGTTTTA
>CASEIC010000031.1 GCA_949288045.1 uncultured Mycoplasma sp.
TTCAAGTTCTTTTTCACTAATGTTTGTAAATTGCATATAATGTAATTGTCCTTTCTTTGTTGGTTAAATTAATTTTACAAGGACAGCCAGGGAGAAATTCCTGGTTTTTTATTATTGGTATTTATTTTGGTAACTTTTTAAAATTACATTTATAATTCAAAATTTAATTTTTAGTGATAAAATTAACTATGCAATTTATGTTGCAGAAAGTAGAAATTTTTCTCACCTGATTGCATATGCTTTGGGTTTAGCTACAACTATGAAATATTTCATGTTCAAATAATTATCATAGTAATATATTAGAAAATTAAATGCTTTCTTAATTATGATTTTAATAAGATTTTGTGAAATTTAAGGAGAATATTATTCAATCAAATCAAAATACTAATAAGAGGAAAAAGCCAGCAAGTGAACACTTAATAAATGAAAATATTCCTCATCCAAAATTATTTGTTATAGGACCAGAGGGTGAACAAATAGGAGTTTTAACAAGGGCAGAGGCGCTCGAAAAAGCTGCAGAAATGAAAATGGATTTAGTTTTAATATCTATCGAGCCTAAACCTATAGCTAAAATTCTAGATTATGGTAAATGAAAATACTTAAGATCTAAGAAGAAAAAAGAAGAAAAAGCAAAACAATCTAAAACTGAAAATCGTCAAATTAGACTTACTCCATTCATTGGTGATAATGATTTAAAAACTAAAGCAAGAAAAGCTAGAGAATTTCTTTTAGATGGTGACTTTGTTAAAGTTTCTCTTAAATTTAAAGGTAGAGAAGCCCAAAGACCTGAATTTGGACACGAAACATTAATGAAGTTTTATAAAGAAGTTGAGGATATATCAACAATTGCAAAAGAGCCTGTAATGAATGGAAAATTCTTAGATATGTTTCTACAACAAGATAAAAAGAAAATTATTCAATATAATAAAACAAATAAAAATTCAGAAAATAATGAAATTAAATATGAAGAAAATAAAGGAGAGTAATCATGCCTAAAATGAAAACAAAAAGTGCTTTAAGAAAAAGAATTAAAGTTACTGGAACAGGAAAAGTTAAAAGATCACAAGCTTTTAGATCTCACTTGGCTCAAAATAAAACAACAAAACAAAAAAGACAATCAAGAAAATCTGAGTTAATGCATAAATCAGATTTAAAAAGATTTAAAGGAATGTATTAAAGAGGTGATTTATGAGAGTTAAAGGTGGTGTTGTAACACGTCAAAGAAGAAAAAAATGATTAAAACTTGCTAAAGGATATTGAGGACATAAATCAATCGGATTTAAAGTTGCAAAACAACAAGTAGTCAAAGGTTGAACATATGCTTTTAGAGATAGAAAACAAGTAAAGAGAAACTTTAGAAAATTATGAATTGCTCGTATTAATGCAGCAGTTAGACCAGAAGGAATTACATATTCAAGATTCATTAACGGGCTTAAAAAAGCGAACATTGAAATCAATAGAAAAATGCTTTCAGAATTAGCAATTCACAACCAAGACATTTTCAAAAAAATTGTAGCTGAAGCTAAAAAACACATTTAAAAGTCCAAGGGGCTTTTTTAATAATGTAATTATTAATTGATTGTAGATTATGAAAAAGAAAAACATCACATATCACGATATTTCAAAAGCTACTAAATTAGGAATTGGAACAATTAGTAGATATTTTAATAATGGTTCAATAAGCGAAAATAAGAAATTAATAATTGAAGAATATATTAAAAAAAATAACTATCAACCTAATATTGGAGCAAAACTAATTAGAGGTTATGAAAATTGTGTTTATTTAATTGTTTGTAGTATTGATGAATTGGCAATTATTAACATAACTTCTTCAATAATTGAATCTTTTAAAAATAAGGGAATAAATGTTTACATTGTTGTTAGTTCATACAACTGTGATGAATATTTAGAAACATTGAAGAAAACAATTTCAAGAAAACCAAAAACTTTAATTTTATTTTCACCAATAATGAACAATGAACTTAGAAATTATATTAATCAAATAGAAATTAATACATGTGTTTTTGGTGATAATTCAACAAATAAACCAAGCATTGTAATTGATGAAAAGCAAATGATGTTTTCACTTACAAATGAAATTATCAAAGATGGGATTTATAATAGCATTATTTACTTTGGTAAAGATGAACACGATTTGACAACAGGAAAAGAAAGACTTGAGGGATTTAAAAAATCAATCAAAAACAATTCTTTTAAAAATAGCAAATACTTTCTAGTTAGAAACAACAACATTAGTGATATTCAACACATATTTCATAAAATTGATAAAAAAAAATTAAATCAAAACACAATTATTATTTGTGCTACACATACAATTTTTAGATATCTTTTAAATGAAAAACAAATTAATAGTTGAAAATATGATTTAACAGATATTGGGTACTTAAATGAATTAAATGATCAACAAAAATCTTATAAATATAAATTATTTATTGACTTCTACAAGATAGGTTATGAAATATTTAATTTAAGCACAAATAAAAACAATATTAAAAATCTTAAAATAAGCAATTCTAACATAATAAAGAATATATAAAAATAAAAATTTCTATAAATTTTGATAAACTTCTACAAGTTCTACAAGGAGAAATTTTATATGAAAAAACTACTTACTTTTTTAGCTCTGGAGCAATAGCAACATTACCTATTTTTGCAATTGTTTCTTGTTCATCAACAGGAGGAACAAAATCATCTATTAAAAATTCTTTATTAGGTAAAGATAGTATTTTTAAAAGAAAAGATTTACTAAACAATTCTGATTATGCCTTTACATTTAGAAATGTATGAGATTCAAATTGAAATGACAAAGACAAGGTATCATCTGGTTTACAAAAAGCACTTAACTACATTTTAGGGTTTCATTAAATTGAGAATCTTTCTATGATGGAAATAAAGCAATTTTTCAACAAGCAACTCTTTCAAATGATCAATTCAATAGTTTATATGGTATGTCTTTTGAAGAAATGAAAGAGAAAGATTCATTACTTAAAGATACTCAAAGTGTTAAAGTAATGTTTTCATTTGAACCAATATCTTT
>CASEIC010000032.1 GCA_949288045.1 uncultured Mycoplasma sp.
AACAAATGGTTTTAGTTTAGCTTGTAACTATAATAGTTTTAAATTAGAAAAACATTTTAAACTGGCAGAAAAATTAGATGCAAAATATGTTTTTATTTTTGGTGACAAAGAATTAGATAAACAAGAAATAATTATTAAAAACCAATTAACCAAAAAAGAAACAATTGTTCCAATTAAAGAAATAGAAAACTTTCTTAAGGAGATTAAATAATGAGAGTATATTGTGGAGAGGTTTCTAAAAAACATTTAGATAAAGAAGTAACTATTTATGGTTGAATTAAAAAAAATCGGAAATTAGGTAGTTTATTATTTTTAGATATTTATGACATTACTGGTATAGTTCAAGTTGTTTTAAATGATAAACATGAATTATTTGAAAAATCATTACATCTACCAAAGGAATCTGTTGTTGAAATTAAAGGTAAAGTAGTATTAAGATCAAATCCCAATAAAGAATTAAAAACTGGTTTATACGAAATTAATCCAAAACAAATTAATTTAATTTCAGGATCTCAAAACACTCCTTTTGTTGTTGATGAAAATACTGATGCTAGCGAAGATATTAGATTGAAGTATCGCTATCTTGATTTAAGAAGAGAAAATGTAAAAGATAAAATAATTTTTCGTTCTAAATTCATCCAAGCATTTCGAGAATATTTAATTAAAGAAAATTTTAATGAAATCGAAACTCCTTTTTTATGTAGACCAACTCCAGAAGGAGCAAAAGATTATTTAGTGCCAACAAGAAATAAAAGTCATGTTTTTTATGCACTTCCACAATCGCCACAAACTTTTAAACAATTATTAATGGTAGCAGGTTTTGACAAATATTTTCAAATTGCTAGATGTTTTAGGGATGAACCATTAAGAAGTGATAGACAACCTGAATTTACTCAATTAGATATTGAAATGTCTTTTGTTGATGAATTAGCAATTCAAACACTGATTGAAAAATCACTTAAATATGTATTAAAAAAAACTAAAAATATTAATCTAAAAATCCCTTTTGAAAGAATGGATTATGATGTTGCAATGCAAACGTATGGTTGTGATAAACCAGATTTAAGATTTGGATGTAAAATCCATGATGTTAGTGAAATTTTAAAAAGTACTAATTTTAATATTTTTAAAAATCAAATTCTTAACAAAAATAAGGTTAAATGTATTATTCTAAAAAATATTTTAATTGATAAAAACCAAGTTTTAAAACTTGAAAAATATGCAAAAGATAATCAAGCAAAAGGATTAGCTTGAATAAGCATTGAAAAAAATAAAATTAAGGATGGCTCTATTGCTAAATTTATTGAACCAGAATTAATCAATAAAATTCTTGATTTAGAAAAGACTAAAGCAGGTTCAATTTTATTTGTGGCTGATGAGAATGATGTATGTAATAAATCATTAGGTGCAATAAGAAATGAAGTTGCAAAAATGTTTAATTTAGTTAATGCAGATGATCTTAAATTTGTTTGAATAGTTAATTGACCATTATATGAATATGATAAAGAAAATGATAAATATGTTGCAGCACATCATCCATTTACTTCTCCTAGTATCGATTGCTTGGATAATTTTGATAAAGACAAAATTAATGCAAAGGCTAGAAGTTATGACATTGTCTTAAATGGATTTGAAGTTGGAGGAGGATCAATTAGGATTTCAGATAAAGAAATACAAACAAGAATGTTCAATTCACTTTCTTTATCTGAAAAAGAAATTAATAATAAATTTGGTTTTTTACTAGAAGCATTTAAGTATGGTGTGCCAATTCATGGGGGGATTGCTTTAGGTTTAGACCGATTGTTAATGTTATTAACCAATAGTAATTCAATTAAAGATGTTATTGCTTTTCCAAAAAACTCAT
>CASEIC010000033.1 GCA_949288045.1 uncultured Mycoplasma sp.
ATGGAGAAATATATATGGCTATTGATGCTAAAAAAATTAAAGAATTAAGAGATTTAACTCAAGCTGGATTTTCTGATTGTCAAAAAGCATTAGAAGAATCTAATGGAGATATAGAAGCAGCTATTAAATTTCTAAAAGAAAGAGGAATAGCAAAAGCTGAAAAAAAAGCTGGAGCTATTGCTACAGAAGGAATAACAGATATTTTAACAGATGATGCTAACAAAGCATTAATCATAGAAATAAATTCCCAAACAGATTTTGTTGCTCAAAATGAAGAGTTTATTAACTTATCAAACGAAATGAAAAAAGTTATTCTTGAAAATGATGTTGTTGAAGTTAAAGAAGTAGAATCATTAGTTTTATCAAATGGATCTACTATAAAAGAATCTTGTGCTGAAGCAACTGGTAAAATTGGGGAAAAAATTAGTTTTAGAAGAGCTGGTATAGTTACCAAAAAAGATAACCAAACTTTTGGTTTATATGTACACCACAATAAAAGATATTCTGCTATTGTAGTTGTTTCTGGAAATATAAGTCAAGATGTTGCTAAAGATGTTGCAATGCACTTAGGGGCAATGAATCCAAAATTCTTAAATAAAGAATCAGTTGATCCAACTTGATTAGAAGAAGAAAAACAAAGATTAATTAACCAAACAATAGAAGAAGGGAAACCACAAGAATTTGCTGAAAAAATTGTTAATGGTAGAATGAATAAATTATTAGCAGAATATTCATTTGAAGATCAACAATTTGTAAAAGATCCAAGCATAACTATTAAACAATATTTAGAACAACATAATTCTAAATTATTATTTATGAAAAGATTTGAACTTGGAGAAGGTATAGAGAAAAAACAAGTTGATTTTGCTGCAGAAGTAGCAGAACAAATGAAAAAATAAAAATAGTGAATTATCACTATTTTTTTACAAAGGTATAAAATATGTCAAAAAAAGAAAATATTTTAATTAAATTAAGTGGCGCTTTCTTAAAAGGAGATGATGGAATAATTAATCATGAAAAAGTTAATAAGTTAGCAGATGAATTAATTCAATCATCAAATTACTATAACATTGGAGTTGTTATAGGTGGTGGAAATATTTGAAGAGGAAATATATCTAGCAAAATTGGAATGGATAGAAGTGCTGCAGATGAAATGGGAATGCTAGCAACTATAATTAATTCTTTAGCATTAAAAAGTGCTATTAATGCTAAAAATAAAAAAGCTATAATTTACTCTTCATTAAGTATCCCAAGAATAGTTAATGAACATAATACATATAATATTAAAAAAGATCTAGATGAAAATAATATTGTTATATTTGCAGCTGGAACTGGTATGCCATTTTTTTCAACAGATACAGCTGCTGCACTTAACGCTTCACAAATAAATGCTAAATATATATTAATGGGAAAAAATAATATAGATGGTTTATATGATAAAGACCCAAATAAATATAGTGATGCGCAATTTATAGAATCTATTTCATTTAATGATGTTATTTCAAGAAAACTAGCAGTTGCTGATTTAACATGTATGACTATGTGTCAAGAAAACAATATAGATATATTAATATTTGATATTGAAAAACCAAATAGTATTCCTAACGTTTTAAAAATGCAAGGAATATATTCTCATGTTTATAATGAAAAATCATTAAATGATCAAAATAACAGTATAAATCAAGATAATAATACTAATTTTGAAAACAGTAAAAATGAACAATCTTTTTTTGAAAGTCAAAAACAAAATAATTTAGATTTTAATTTTATGTTTGAAAAAAATAATGATTATTCAATTAATAATTCAAGTAATTTAGAACAAGAAAATATAAATAGTAATAATTTAGAAAATAATAGTGATTTTCATAAATTCTTCAATAAAGAAGAATTTAAATCAGAACCAAAT
>CASEIC010000034.1 GCA_949288045.1 uncultured Mycoplasma sp.
GGATGTGAAGTATGGATATGATTTCACATTTGAATATCAAGGTTTGATATATTACCTAATTGTTAAGCATAAACTTAACAATGATTTTTTTAAAGATAAGTTTTATTTTCACGAGGTGCTGGTATTTGATAGTCATACATTGTCTTTGTATGATAGCAATGCTAACCCAATTGAACACATTGCTAAGCATCACATTGATAATAATAAAATTGATTTAGACATAATTTCCATTATATCTAACACCCGTGAAAAAAATACACCCCTATTACATTTAGTGCAATGGAGTTATTATGAGTATATTTGAAGTGTTAAGTAAGGAATTTGATGAAGTTCAAGTAATTGATAGTCCAAATTTCTATGGGAGACGGATGGAAACGTTCTTGATCAACAAACGTTATTTTTGAAAGAGTTGTGAAACTAGACTACCGTTTGGTAATGAAGTACTAATAGTGGTTGCAGATTTCAAGAAATCTAAGAATCAACTAATTTACCGCACATTTAGTGTTAATCAATCAATTTTGAAAATCAAAGAGTGAATGAAATATGAAACAGCTAAAAACAGAGTCAAAAATTAGTTCAGTTCCAAAATTCCCAAAATCCATTAGAGATGAGATTATCAATTATACGGACCAAAAGGACCACAAGTCTTTTATCAAGTGTTTGGATAGTGATACTACCTACAAATTGTTTATGGGTGCTAAAAACGTTTCAAAATCATTTGGGTGTATGACTGAAACCATTTACAGGATTGTCAATGAACCAGATTATTGTTGTGTATGAGCTAGAAATCTATCAATTGATATTGCAAACACTATTCATCCGTGTTTTCAAAAAGCATTGGATTTCTTAAAAGTTGCTTACAATCTAGATTTCACTCCATTTTTTGACATTTATGCAAAAGTAGTGGTGTTCAAACCAACTCAGCAAGCAATTTTCTTTGCTAATTTTGAATTAGTTAATTCTTTTGCGGGTTTAACTCTTAAGAAAATGAATTTTGATATTTGCGATGTTTTCATTGATGAGATCCAACAAAACCCTGATGAATTAGGGTCACAATTAGAAAAGATCTACAACAAATAACCAGCAGATATGAAGTTCATTATGCAAGCAACAATTCTTAGAACTAAAAGAAAACCAAACCAAAAGAGAAGAATGATCTTCTTATTCAATATTTATGATTCACAGCATTGAGTTTGTCAAAAATATGTGAATAAAGTAATGCCATTTAACACTGATAACAGAACTAAACTAGTTGAACAAACCTATTTGTATGTTGAATCCAAAGAATTAGATTGTTCTATTATGCGTATGAGTCGGTTCTATGTCCCAAAGAGTGAAATAGATGAGTTTCAAATGCGCGAGTACGAGTCTCTAAGATTAGAAAATCCAAAACTATATGACATTACGATCACAGGTGAACCATATGACAACATTTCAAGTTCTATCATTTATCCCTTTAAACGATATATCTATGATGAAGACAATCAAATAAGACCTGAAATAGTTGTTTATGACAAAACACCAAAAGACAAGATTCAAATGGTAGTAGATGGATTTGACCCAGGTCTAAAAGATAAGAACGGATATTGCAGAGCTATATTAACCACTGATAATCAAATTGTGATTGAGTATAGTGAAGAAATTCATTCCAAAAATTTCACCAACTTCGCGCGTTTTACAACTACTGAGTTTCTTTTAGCTAGAATTGTTGCACTAAATGAGTATTATGAACTAGATCAATCAATCTTAGCAATTGATTCAAAAGAAGATGTATTGATTGAAATGATTTCAAAATACATTATGGAACACCAACTAAGAATTGCACCAATTAAAGCAATTAAAAATAAAAACCCAAACTTTGTTATTGATTTTAATATTTCAAACAGATGCAAATTTTTGTTGGAGTGTTTCCAAAAGCAAATCATTAAGTTCAACATTCAATTAATTAATCTTATTGAATATTTAGCTAAAGAAGCATTTAATGCTGATTGAAAACGAGATGAAAAGATAAACCCAGAGATTTATGATCTGGTGAATGCAATGGAGTATGCTATTAGTATTTTTTATCAATTTGTAATAGCAGCAAACAATTTTGTAATTTAGTATGAAAAAGATTAAAGAGTATTTTAAGAAGAATAAAAATGCAATTAAAACAGTTTTGATGGCAATAACAGCACTATGCACTATTGCATTAAGTGTATGTGTTCTGTTAATAATGTTTAGAGTTATAGCTGTTCCAGAATGATTATGATGATTAGTAGTGATTAGGAGTTAAGAATGACTAAGAAAGAATTATGAGATAAATTAGTAGAAAATTGTGACTGAAGTGATTTCATAGAAGATGTAATGGTTAAATGTCATTGCTGTGATAAAGAAAAAGAAACAAATGATGATGCTATATATATTTGTTATGATAAAGAATATCTTATATCCGACGGTGAATGACAAACAGTATTTTTTATATGCAAAGAATGTTTTCTAGGAAAGAAAAATGACTAAAAGAGAATTTTTTAATAAAAAAAGAGAAGAATATATAAGTTTTTATAACTATCTTGAAAGTCCTAATTATTGTTTATATGGAGAGTTTGAGATATTTTGCCCAGAAAGGGGTAAAAATGGGTAAATGACATAGGCCATATCAAACTGCAATTATAATTAAAAAAATCCAACAAGATATTGATCCAAGAGAATTATATGATTATGAATTTTCATTAGGATGAACTGAAGCATCGGAATTTACTTAC